>CABQGZ010000442.1 GCA_902463835.1 uncultured Lachnospiraceae bacterium | reverse complement strand
ATCGTCTTGGCGAAGGGATAATAAGTAAAACAGGCAAACAGCAACAGGGAAGGTACCAGCAGCAAATATGGAAGTAGACGAATCTTTCCTCTTTTCTTACATGACTGCACCTTCGTTTTTTGTTTCTTTTCTCTCATTTTTGTTCTCCTCTTTTTTTATCAATTTATCCTTTTTATCACAATTTTACCCATCCCATACACGCCCTTTGTCTGTATACACCCTGGCAAGCTTCGCTATTCCCGCAAAGTCCCCTGCCGCGATCAGGCGCTTATCCACGATGTTGGAACCGATTCCAAAGCCGCAGACGCCCGCCTTCAAATATTCACCCATATTTTTTTCATCAATACCGCCCACTCCCAAAAAGCGGATGTGGGACAAAGGCGCTTTTATGGCCTTTACATAGCCGTTTCCCAGATTCGTAATGGGGAACAACTTCACAAAGTCGGCTCCCATCTCATGTGCTTCCACCGCCTCCGTGGCCGTCAACGCCCCCGGAATCGATACCATATCCAGCTCACACGTCCGTTGGATCACTTCCCTGTTTACATTTGGAGAAATGATAAAGCTTCCTCCCGCTTCCTTCGTCCTCTCAACCTGTCCGGCCGCAAGCACGGTTCCTGCGCCGATCATCATCCGATCTTTAAAATGCTCCGCCAGTCTTTTGATATTTCCGGCAGTCTCCGCGTCCCGGCCCGGATCGGAAGCATCGAATGTAATCTCCAGCGCCCGGATGCCGCCCTCATACATGGCCTCCGCCATTGGGAGCAAAGCCTCGCTTCCTACGCCTCTCACGATCACGATCAGCTTCTCCTCCAAAATCTTATCAATCACTTTCTGCTTTTCCATTCTCTTCCTCCGCCATCTGGTAATACTTTCTCTTTACCGTCTCCAAAAAACGTTTCCATTCACCGGCATCGATAAATGGATTGTTCTCTCCCGTCATCCGCCTGCTCTTCTCTACGGTGTCGTTGTTCCCCACATGATTCCCCAGAACAATATCCACCCTTTCCTCCATGAGCGCGTCGATGGCCGGAATAAATCTTTTCCTTGTCTCATCGGACAGGCCGTATTTGTTCAGGAACTCCTTTCTCATGGAATTTCTTCCCACGCCGCCATGCATGGCAACCCGCAAAACCTGTGTTCCATCCGTAACATCAAAGAAAAATGCCATGGTTCCGGGCGTGTGTCCCGGAGCCGCTTTACATAGAATCCTGGTATTGCCCAGGCGGATCACATCTCCATCCGAAAGCAGTACATCCGGTTCAAAGGCCTCATGATATTCTGCTCCCAGCTCCTTTGCCCAGGTAAGGTCTGCGCTTCCATTGGCGTATGACGCATCCTCTTTTCCAAGAAAGGTCTTTGCTCCGGTAAGCGCAGCTAACGCTTTCGCCGCCCCCAGATGATCGTAATGTCCATGGGTGCATACGATATATCTGATGTCCTTCACAGCAAACCCAAGACGATAAATATTATCGATCACAAGATACAGACTTTGGGGTAACCCGGGGTCGATGACGATCAGCCCCTCCCCTGTATCGATGAGATGCGTACTTGCCGGAATCGTACCTGCAAAATAGAGGTTTCCAAATATTTGAAAGGGCTTCACATAGCCTTCCCACGGATGAAATATATTAATCATTTCCATAATTTTACCTTCTGCCTCGCAAATTATTATCTGTAGACCGTTAAAAGCGCTTTTCGCATACGCGCCTTTGATTCCTCACTGGTATCATTTACAACACTGGACGCGCACATGCGGTCCACAAAGATCTGAAGCGACTTTTCGCATACGGGAATATGAATCTCCGAAAATGTGGTTGGCAGCTTCATTTTTTTCAAAAGACCGATCATTGCCTGATAATCAAGTCCGTCATAGGCCAGCTGCGCAATATTTCCCATTGCCACAAGCTCTCCATGCACAAAATCCTTTGTCTCCTCATAAAAATAAGTTCTGGTCTCTTCATAAAACCGGTGGCCCAGCGCACATTGATTGGAGCCCTTTGATATCCCGCTTACAATACCTGTCACCGCGATCGCGTAAAATACAGCAAGCTCATACTCCTTTGTGATCTCACCACGCTCCATGGCTTCCATAAGCGCATCGTATTTCTCCTCATAGAAATGATAGACATCCCTTGCGATCACATACGCCATATCGAATCCGTTGGGCGTAGTCTCGGCGTCCATATCCTTCAGCCGATGTGTGATCTCTATCATTTTTGCCATGGCATCCACAACGCCCGCCCAAAACAATCTTTGGGGCTGTGCAATCATAATGTCCATATCCACAAGGACTGCATCCGCCTCTTTCATCAGTTTCAGGCTGCCCAGATGCGCATGGGTCTCTCTGTCGTACATGACACTTAAGGGAGTAGCCGCAACGCAGGTTGCGCTGGAGGTTGGAATCTGTATCAGGGGCATATCCGCCCGGGCAGCTGCAAGCTTCGCCGTATCACCGATCACTCCTCCGCCGACTCCGCAGATGATATCGCATCCGGCCTTTTTTGCCTTATCCGCCAATTCATCGGCGTTCTCAAGACAAGGGGTGCTGTGGAAAATAGAGAGCTCATACTCCGCCGTACTTTTCTCAAGGGCCTTTCTTATCTTATCCCCCGCGGCCTTTACTCCATTTTCACCGCAGACAAATAACGCTTTTTTCCCGAATCTCTTCACTTCTGTCTCTAAATTATGCTGGATTGCCTGTCTCTCTTGAATATACCGTCCACAGCCGAACTTGAAAGCGATGTCTGAATTCAACGCCATTTTCTTTTCTCCTTCTATTGATTTAATTCCATTATAATGGTACAATACCGGAAAAGAAATCCGTTTTATTGCTAACAACATAAGGTTTATTGCTACAAAGGAGACATCAATGGTAATTAAAGGATATTGGGGAGAACGAACCGGAAACGAAGAACTTATCATAGACAGCAGCGGTCACATCTTCACGTTCCGGGGACGTGAGATCAACCGCCCCAACGGAAGACCCAACTACTTACTATTATACATTTACCACGGGGAAGCAAAATTTTTCTTCGGAAAACGCGAGGTCATCTGTTCCTCCGGGGATTTTATTCTATACGCCCCAAATGAGCCGCAGCATCACATTTACGAATCAAACGCTTCCGGTGAATTCTATTACGTACATTTCACCACAGACACCGGCCTGGAGAATCTCCTTCACATGAAGACGTCCTCCCCCTACCACTCTGTGCCATCCGCAGAGCTCTGTGATATATTTGAGGAGCTTATTTCGGAGCTTCAGCATAAAAATAATGATTACAAGATCGTATGCCAAAGTCTGATTGCCGGACTTTTCGTGAAAGTGCACCGGCAGATTGAAAACAGTGCGGATTTCAGAGTGACACCGGAATTGAATTCCGTGATACAATACATCAACAATAACTACACAGAAAATCTTTCTCTGGAGCAGTATGCCCAGATGTGCGGTTTAAGTAAATATCATTTTCTTCGGGAATTTAAAAAAATCACTCACACCTCACCCCTGAAATACCGCTCAGAGCTGAGAATCTGCCACGCGAAGGATATGCTGAAGCACAAGGGAACCCGCATTAACAAGATTGCGGAAGAACTGGGCTACTCCTCCACGGAATATTTTTCAGAGGCTTTCCTGAAATCCGTGGGAGTACGCCCGGGAGAATATGCAAAAAACTGTCAGAATTCCCTGGAATAAAAATTAATTACCGGAAATTTCATTTTTCAGCGCGGGGCTGGAATCTTTCATTTCCCAGCCGAATGCGCATGTATTTCGTGTAGGCCGAAAAAGCCGCCGGGATGGGATATTTCTCTTCGGTCTGGTGCACATCCACAAAAAGCAGACTGTCGTCCTGCTCTTCCAGCTCATCCACGCGGATGGCGTAGCCGATCATATGCCATTCCACGTGGGAGAAAATATGCTTGGCCGGTTCCAG
>CABQGZ010000441.1 GCA_902463835.1 uncultured Lachnospiraceae bacterium | reverse complement strand
CATCGTGGACCGCGCCGACACCTTCGGCCTGTCCCAGCTGCACCAGCTGCGCGGGCGGGTCGGACGCTCGTCGCGCCGCGCGTTTGCCTATCTGACGTTCGTCCGCGGCAAGGTGCTGTCCGACGTCGCCGAAAAGCGGCTCGAAGCCATGCGGGAATTCACCGAATTCGGCGCGGGCTTCAAGATCGCCATGCGGGATATGGAGATCCGCGGCGCCGGCAACCTGCTGGGCGCACAGCAGCACGGCCACATGGAGGCCGTGGGCTACGATCTGTACTGCAAGATGCTGAACGAAGCCGTAAAAACCCTGAAGGGGGAGGCGTCTGCGGAACAGTTTGAGACCACCATCGACATTGAACTGGACGCTTTTATTCCGCCCACCTACATTCCAAACGAGTACCACAAGCTGGACGTCTACAAGCGGATTGCCAGTCTTGAGACGGAGGAGGAGAGTGAGGAGATGCTGGAGGAGCTGATCGATCGTTTTGGCGAGCCGCCCAGGTCCGTCCAGAATCTGCTGCTTATCGCAAGGCTTCGGGCCGCTGCCCATCACGTGTATTTTACGGATGTGATCGGCAAGGGAGATACGGTGAAATTTGTCCTCTATGAGCGGGCGGCTATAGATGCCGCAAGGATTCCGCAGTTTGTAGAGGAATTCTACGGCGCTCTCACCTTCACGCCGGACGCAAAAGGACCTTACTTCACCTTCCATATGAACCATAGCTCCAGGACGAAGGCGGGCTATGCAACGGACGTGATAAAAACGGTGGTGGAAAAAGCCGAGCAGCTTCTCCTGCCGTAGCCCTCACCGCTTCTCGATCCCGAAGGTATCCGCCAGCAGAAGCCAATTTGCGCGAAACAGCTGCATTACGGTCCAATATCCCATTCCCCGCAGCCCATACTCCGTCACAAGTCCGAACTTGGCCTGCATGCTCCGCACATCCTCAAACCAAACTTCGTGCTGCAGGCCATCCAGGAAGTAGGTAAAAAAGGGCGACATAGCTGTTTCGTCAAACTGAATGGCCGCATTGTTCTCAATGGCAATCTGCACTGCCTCCAGATTTCCAATGGTTCTGGCCTTTGATTCCCCACGGACATAGGGCAGAGTCCAGTCGTAGCCGTAGTTGGGAATCCCGAGATTTAATTTTTCCGGCGGGATCCTGGTGACGGCGTACTCCACCACCTGCCGCACCTTGTCTAAGGGGGCCACAGCCATGGCGGGTCCGTAGGTATAGCCCCATATATGATATAGGTAATAGGTACAGTTAATCTTTTGGCAACTTCGGGAATAGCGTCAGGGTGAAGTTGGCGTTATCCCGATGGCCTTTCCGGTTTGGCTCTGTCTTGGTATATTCTACCCGGTCAAGAACATCCTGTAACATGTCGTTGCGAATGTTGGCGTCGTCGGAAGTCCAGTAGGCATCCAGAAGGTGTTCCACCCGCGGGATAAAGGTGTTCAGCTCATAGTTTTTCTTCTGGTTGCTTTTCAGCTCAAACTGCAGGCGGCTGATTTCCAGATTTATCTCCCGGATCCGTTCATCCAGGGAGGAGATACGAGTGGCAAATATCTCCGGGGTATAGATTCCTTGCTCCAGGAAGTCGTAAGCCCGGTTCTTCTGGTTGCTCAGCGTTTCAATCTCCGCCTGATAGGAAGCAATGGAATTTTCAAGTACGGCGATCTGGTTGGAAATGAATTTTTCATCCGTCCAGGTCAGCTTATAGCCGTCCAGCCATTCCCGGATACCTTCGATCAGCTTCTCCTCTACAAGGTAGAGGGGAGAGGATACTGTAGGACAGTAGCGGTTCGTGCACTTTAAGGAGGCATAGGGGGTCTTTTTGTTCTCACCCATCCGCGTAAGCTTGGAGCCGCACTTAGCACAGTAGAGCAGTCCGGACAGAGGATTCTTCAAGACCTTGTTGCTGACAACGGGATAGATCGGTTTGGAATCTATATAGTGCTGCGCAAGGTCGAACTGCTTCCGGGTAATGATGGCGGGATGCAGACCTTTGTATAAGTCGTATTCTTTGTTATGTACCCGGACTTTTTTCTTCACACCATCTTCAATGATCGTTTTATCTTTTTCCTTGCCAAAAGTGACCATGCCGGTATAGGAAGGATTCTTTATCATATCCTTGATGGTACTGGGGGACCATATGGCGCTGTTCACGGGTTTGATACCCATGGAGTCCAGTTTCCGGCTGATGCGATAGAAGCCCAGGCGCTGATAGGAGCCGTCGGGCTGCAGTTCGCCGCGGGTGTACAGGTCAAAGATCAGCTGCACAACTTCGGCCTGCTCTGGGACGGTCCGAAGCGTATAACCTTTGCCATTAGGAACGCGGATGCGCTCATAACCGTAGGGGACGGAGCTGGTGACCCATTTCCCCTCCTGAGCGGATGCAACCCGACCGCGCTGGATGCGGCGGTTGATAATCTTATACTCCCGCCGGGACATGAACAGTCCGAACTCAAAATATTCTTCATCGTATTCGTCGTTGGGATCATAGATCTTCTCGGGTGTGACGATAAGGGTATCCGATAGCATGAAGTAACTGGCTATCGTGCCCTGGTCGCTGGTATCCCCTCTGGCCAGACGTGAGACCTCTGTCACAAGTACGCCGTCATAGGCGCCAGTATTGATTTCACGCAGCAGTTCCTGGACGACCGGGCGATCCGCGATCGTATCACCGGATACGATCTCTTTATAAAATTTTGATATGGTTATTCCAAGGGAATCTGCAAGATCCGTGAGAATCTTCTGGTGCCGCGCCAGTGTTTCGCCCTGGCCCAGCGCTTCCAGTTCCAGATCCTTCCGGCTCTTACGCAGGTATGCGATGTAATTCCCATCTGGTTTTAGGCGATGTCTAAGGCTGTTTCTGTTCATGTATGTCACTCCTTAAATCTGTTCCTGGTTGGCGCCGGGGGCGGTTTTTGTTTAATTAAGCAGCTCGGATATTGTAATCTCCAAATCCTTGTATATTCCAGCTGTGATTGTCTGGTTAAAGGAGCGGATCATCGGGGCAGCATCATCTTCATAGTGGTATATGGTGGTGAATTGCTTTTCAGGATCTACGATCCAATATTCCCGGACTCCGGCATCGGAGTACAGAGCATTCTTCTTAGAATAATCCATCTTGCGGCTACTGGGAGATACGACTTCAATAATCCAGTCTGGAGCGCCACTGCAGCCCTTGTCTGTTAGTTTATCCTTGTCACATATGACACTGATATCCGGTTCAACGTAATTAACATCGTCTTTGATTAGAAAAACGGCGAATGGAGCAACAATAGCTTCACAGGGTCCTCCCTTTTTCTTAATGTAGTTGGCGATCACTGTGTGTAGTTCGCCTACGATTTTCTGATGCATAAAATTTGGCGGAGCCATCATATAGAGCTGGCCGTCGATCAGCTCCGCCCGCTGGCCTTCCGGCAGGGCGTAAATATCTTCTATGGTGTAGATTCTTTCTTTCGGTAGTGGCATAGTATACCTCCTTTGAGTGGATTCCGGCAGCAGCCGAAAAAAATAGTTGCAAATCAAGTTTAAATGACATATAATAGACTTAACAAGGAGCCGGTACGATAGAACACACCTATCCGTTTCCGGTGTTATTATAAGGGTATAGAGATAGCGCCTTACTTTACCAGAGCAGGGGCGCTATTTTCTATGTTTACAGTTCAGTATTGCAACAATCAATAATGCTACGGAGATGATTAATTGCAGTTCTTCGTATGTAGTCATAGAACCACCTCCTTCCGACAAGGACGGAAACAGATGGCATGTAGGCCCTACCGACTCCCTGGTAAATCTATTATATTGTCAAAGTTCTTTTCTCAATAGTTGCACCGGTACAACCACAGGTTATCAATTATCAGTCTAATGATTGTAACGGATTCATAAAATAATGACCAACATTCTGACCAAAATATTTGTTATAATT
>CABQGZ010000440.1 GCA_902463835.1 uncultured Lachnospiraceae bacterium | reverse complement strand
ATGATTTGTGCAGCTACATTTAGATGGCGCTCAATAGAAAATTGTATGGGAAAAAAAGAATTTTTTGTATCATGCAAACTATGACTGGAAAAGCAGCACCCTGATTTGAATAAGTGAAAATTCCGCCAGTAAACCAGCCCAGGAACAAGGCTATGCCCATGACAGACCCTTGAAAAACGTCGGCACTTAGCAAGCGTGCCATTGCTAATGGTTCGCGCGCTTAGTGTCCGCTACGTTTTTCACGGAGCGAGAGCGCGTCTGACAGGGGCATAGCCTTGCTCCTGGGCGGCCCCTTCATCGGAACATCTGCACATACCCATGCTCCTGGGCGGCCCCTTCGCCGAAACATCCGCGCATAAACAGTTCAGCCGCGCCATTCGCAAAGGCACCTACGGTGCTTTCTCGCCGCTGCGCGGCTAACTTTGCTCATGATCTGGCGCTCCGTCCATAGCCGACATGATGTGCTTATTCATGCGAGCATGATGCGCCCATCATATCAGCTATGGCTGAACTGTTACCCAAAAAACAGAAAAAACCACAAGAAACAACAAAAAACCTATGGAAATTTTCTTTGGAATGTGATAGAATACAATTAATCCAAAACAAAAGCGCGAAATTTTGAAAGTGAGGCTATATGAAAAGATCAAAGAGAATGGAGGTCTTAGACCGACGCCCAGTGAATCTGGACGGCTACATAGAGGAATGGCCCGAAATGGGCTTTGTTGCCATGAAGAGCCCCTACGACCCCAAAGGCTCCGTGAAAGTGCAGGATGGCAGGATCGTAGAACTGGACGGCAAGAAACGCGAAGAGTTTGATTTTATCGACCAGTTTATCGCCGACTACGCCATCAACCTGGAGCAGACGGAGAAGTCCATGGCGGTGCCCGCCCTGGACATTGCCCGGATGATTGTGGATATCCATGTGCCAAGAAAGGAGATCCTCACGCTGGTCAGCGGCATCACCCCCGCCCGGATGGCAGAGGTTATGAACCACCTCAACGTGGTGGAGCTGATGATGGGAATGCAGAAGATGCGTGCCAGGAAGACGCCGGGCAATCAGGCTCATATCACAAACCTGAAGGACGATCCGGTGCAGATCGCAGCGGACGCGGCGGAGGGAGCCTTGAGAGGCTTCGCGGAGGAAGAGACCACCATGGGCGTTGCCCGGTATGCTCCCTTGAGCGCTATGGCGCTGCTGATTGGTTCCCAGGTGGGACGCCCCGGGGTTCTGACCCAGTGCTCCGCCGAGGAGGCCACAGAGCTGGAGCTGGGAATCCGCGGACTTACCACCTATGCGGAGACCTTGTCCGTATATGGAACAGAAAAAGTATTTATCGACGGAGATGACACGCCCTACTCCAAGGCGTTTTTGAATTCGGCCTACGCTTCCAGAGGCCTGAAGGTCCGCTTCACCTCCGGATCAGGCTCCGAGGTTCTCATGGGAAGCAGCGAGAAGAAATCCATGCTGTACTTAGAGTGCCGCTGTCTGTATGTGACCAAGGGCGCCGGAAGCCAGGGAATCCAGAACGGCTCTGTGAGCTGTATCGGTATACCAGGTTCCGTGCCGGCAGGTATCCGGGAGGTTATGAGCGAGAACCTTGTGGCGGCGCTCCTGGGGCTGGAATGTGCTTCCTCCAACGACCAGAGCTTTTCCAACTCTGACATGCGCAGAACTGCAAGAACCATGCTGCAGTTCCTGCCAGGAACAGATTTTATTTTCTCCGGCTATGCGGCGGAGCCCAACTACGACAACATGTTCGCAGGCTCCAATTTTGACGCGGAGGATTTTGACGATTACAATGTACTGCAGCGCGACATGCAGGTGGACGGAGGCCTGCGGCCGGTGACGGAGGAGGACGTACTCCGTGTGCGCGGGAAGGCTGCCAAGGCTGTCCAGGCAGTATTCAAGCAGCTGGGCTTGTCCCCCGTCACCGACGAGCAGGTGGAGGCTGTCACCTACGCCCATGGAAGCAAGGATACCATGTCTCGTGATGTGACGGCGGACCTGATGGCTGCGGAGGATGTGTTAAAGCGCGGCATCACCGGTGTGGACGTGGTGAAAGCCCTGGCGGAAGCAGGCTTTGAGGACGTGGCGGAGAGCGTACTGAATATGCTCAAGCAGCGGGTGGTGGGCGACTACATGCAGACGGCCGCCATCCTGGACAGCAAGTTCCATGTTCTCTCTGGAGTGAACACGCCCAATGATTATATGGGGCCCGGTTCCGGCTACCGCGTGGAGGGCGAACGCTGGGAAGAGATCAAGCAGATTTCACATATCATAGATCCATTTGAGCTGTAGGAGGTGGGACAGATGCAGGTAAATGAAGAATTAGTCAGACAGATTGCAGATGCGGTCATGACGCAGCTGCGGAAAAAGGACGAGCCTTATCATCCAGCCGAATCCCGCCCCGAGGGGAAGAAAAAGGGATCCGGTATGGCCGGAAAGGAACGGTTAAATGAAGTAAAGACAGATTATTCCGCTTTTCCCCGTGCGAAGAAGGGAACCGATCCCAAGGAAGTGGTCATCGGCGTAGGCGCGGCCTTTCAGCGTGAGATCAAGAAGACCATCTGCGGTATCCCCCTTACCGAGGTGATACGCAATGTGAAGGCCGGTATCGAGGAGGAGGGCATGGTGCCCCGGGTGGTAAAGGTGCTTGACACCTCGGACGTGTGCTTTATGGCGCTGGAGGCGGCGAAGCTGTCCGGCTCCGGCATCGGCGTGGGCATCCAGTCCAAGGGAACCACGGTGATCCACCAGCGGGATCTGCATCCTTTGTCCAATCTGGAGCTGTTCCCCCAGGCGCCTCTGATGACCCTGGAGACGTACCGTCAGATCGGACAGAATGCGGCAAAATATGTAAAAGGGGAGCAGGTGCGGCCGATTCCCTGCACCAACGACCCCATGTCCCGGCCAAAGTATCAGGTGAAAGCGGCGCTGATGCACATCGCGGAGACGGAGCAGCTCTCACCGGAGCTTGGAATCATCGAATGGGAGGACAGATAGATGCAGTACCCTTTAGGCGAACACGAGAGAGAGAAGATTGTATCCAAGACAGGAAAAAAGCTTAACGATATCACCCTTGATGAGGTGATGAAGAATCACGTCAAAGCGGAGGATATCAAGATATCGAAGGAAATGCTGAAGGCTCAGGGCGAAGTGGCAAGAGAAGCGGGCAACGACCCTATGGACAGGAATTTTGCCCGGGCGGCGGAGCTGGTTGACGTGCCGGACGAGGTGATTCTGGCCATGTACGACAAGCTGCGGCCCAACCGTGCCACTAAGCTGGAGCTGGTGATGCTGGCCCAGGAGCTGTTGGAAAAATACCAGGCCAGGAACTGTGCGGCGCTGGTGATGGAAGCAGTGGAAGTCTATGAGAAGAGAGGGATCTTACTTTGAGTTATATTGCCGGAGTGGATATCGGAAATTCAACAACGGAAGTATGTATCGCTGAGACGGCCTTTGACGGCAGCTTTCATTTTGTGGCGGAAGCCATGTGTCCCACCACCGGAACAAAGGGAACCGTGGCCAATGTGCACGGCATAAAGTCTGCCCTGAAGCAGGCAATGGCAAAGGCAGGGCTGGATACGGACAGCATCTCCCTGATCCGCTTAAATGAGGCTGCGCCGGTGATCGGAGATACCGCCATGGAGACTCTGACGGAGACCATTATCACGGATTCCTCCATGATCGGGCACAATCCCTCCACGCCTGCCGGAGCAGGACAGGCGGTGGGCGAGCTTGTGCGGATCGAGGAGCTGCACATGGCAAAAACAGACAGAAGCTACATCATCGTTGCAGCCCGCGCATATACTTATGAGATGGTGGCCCAGGTGGTGAACGAAGCAGTGAGAGCCGGGAAGGACATCGTGGGAATCATCTGCCAGGCAGATGAGGCGGTGCTGGTGGAGAATCGGCTGGAGCGGAAGCTGCCCCTCATTGATGAGG
>CABQGZ010000439.1 GCA_902463835.1 uncultured Lachnospiraceae bacterium | reverse complement strand
TTCTGCCCGCCATGTTCCGCCTTGATAACAGGCATTTTTGCCTTCTCCCTTATTATAAGGCGCTCTCACGGCATAGCCCACACTTGACATTCCCGCAACACTGCGCCCATCCTCCTGCTCGAATCCACTGTCATTGCCTCCATAACTCCACAATCGGGGTGTGAATGTATCCGTGACAGGTATCTCCTCCAGGTCATCCCCTTTTTTCACATGATAGGCTGCTTCCATATCGATATCGAAGACAATCTCTCCCGTCGGCAATTCAATTCCTTTTAGTCCCTTGCTGGCGTCGTCATTATAGAGCTGCAGTGTCACCGACAGGCAATTCATACGTCCCGCCATCTTATTGTCAGATTCCGGACTGAGATTCTTATTAGCTGCCCGATCATTTCCCTGGCTAAAATCCACCGTCGTCTGATCCATCGTGGTACAGGCCATCTGCACATTGTATTTGGGTGCCGCCGTTACCGTGACGGTTTCCGCTGTTATTGTCTTTTTTTCCTGGGTTTGGGGATGGTTTTCGCATGGTCCATCCCAGGCACTCTGCTCCATGGCCGCGCAAAATGTAGGCGTAACCTTATCGCCATGTTTCATAGACAGTACCTTTATGGTTACATTCTGAGTAAAGTCCCCCGGAATAACCGATTGGTTACCTTCTGCCGGAAGCAGATGCTTATAGCAGGTCAGTACCTGGCACTCCACGTCCGCTCCATTCACACTGCGCCGCTCAACCGTAAGCGTCGGCTCATACCCCTTGGCAGTGTCCATCCAGGCCATGGCGGTCTGGTCAAACATTGCCTCCTCCGCACTCAGCGGCAGAACAAATTCCATCTTTACCCTTGCTTCGCCATATCGCTCGGAAGAATCATAGGCCGCCATATCTATGGAAAAATAGTATGTAATATCATCAAAGGTTCGGACAATCCGATCGTCCGGTGTCGTATCATTGCCCGGTATTCCTGCCTTCTCGGGCGCATCGAAATCCTCCGTTCCCGTGACATATCCGGTGATCGCAATCCCGCTCACATAAGCACTGTCTGTTGTCAGCGTCGGGAATTGCGATTGATCCTCCATGGTAATTGCCGGCAGGATCAATGCATATACGGTACAAAATACTACCACACTGGCCAGGCATACGACCACCCTGTGCCAGATCCGGCGTTTCCGCTCCCGTCTGATATAAGACCTTGCCAGAACCGACAGCTTTCTTTTCGTCAATCTCGTCACCTCCCTTCGCTTCTGTCTCAAAGGCCTTGCCTAATGACGGACATCCCGGGCGTTCACCGCCACCCGCTCCTCGTCCCAATTGCGAAAATCCGCTCCCGATACGGAGAAATTCAAAAATGCATCCTCCCCGCACGTATAGGTCGCCCCATCCTTCAACCGGAATCTGACGTTCGCGAAGATGCCGTCCGCTGTCGCCGTCTCGCCAACTCCTGTCACATTTCCGACGATCTTCACGGTATTGGTGCCCATCACATGGGCATCTAATTTCGCAAAAATTTTGCCGTTCTCCACCTCCTGCACATCATAGAACTCAAATCTTTGGTCATTGCAGGTTACCTGGAGCGCTCCCGCTGCAATTCCCTCTCCGGTCAGAGGATCCGTCATGAGATTTACCGGAACGCTCACCAGATTCCTGTAGCCGTCCTCCACATGCACATATTTGGCAAGTCCCTCTACTCTGGTTCCATCCATGGTGGTCCAATAGGGTCTGACATACAGGATCTTGCTGTAATTTTTCTCTGCAATATTGATGAGCCGCCATCCGGTGATAAACTCTGAGGCCGCGCCGAAGACCTGCTTCGGAGTGAGCGCCTTTGTCTTCTCCCCCTCCTTCACTTCCACTCCGGTATACACGGTCTGCGTCGGCTCCGGCGATCTGTCAACCTTGTTATCCAGCAAAAGTGTGATTCCCACATTCTGGTATTTCCCGCAATCCACGGAAGAAATAATCCGTATGTCGGTTTTTTCTCTGGATTCCGTCGTCCCGCTCTTATTCTGCGCCTTTACGCTCAATACATAAGCCGGCACGAATTTCGCATAGGCCCTCCTGCCGGAGGTCTTCTCATAGTCTGCCGCCGTATCTTCCGTAAGCGGACGCTCCCCGCTGTCATCCTCGTACCAGCCGCCGAACACGTAACCCGGAAGCACCGGCGCTGTCTTTGTCCCATCCGCCTGCCAGTAGTCACTCATGCGAAAGCTCTGATTGTCATAGATCACCGTATCCGGAGTCCCGTCCTCTGCGCTGGCCCACATTGGCGCCCTCCACAGGCCGGATACCATTACGGCTGCCGCCAGTAACCCAGCGGCAATTTTCCTGGCAAAATATCGCGTTTCCTTCATGATACACTTCTCTCCCTTCCATCTCCCTGCCTTGCGCAAATCATTCTTGCATACCCATGAGCTTATGCTCAATCCCAGCCATCAATCACGGTATCTCCCGGCTTCGTTTCCTCCGTAAAATTGCCATTCCCATTCAGGGGACTGCTCACTATAATGTCCTTCGTTCCAATATTTTCCTGCCCCAAATCCCAAATTACCATTTCCGGTGTTTCGTATTCCTCACTGCTTCCATATTGGCAATTACCATACTTGCATTTGCACATTTTACTCACCTATCTTCCTTATTCTCTCACGGTTTTACACGATAATATTCCCTGCCAGCTCTTCGGAAAGACACATCCGCCGTATTGTTCATAAAATTAATCTCGTCGGGATTGATCACACAATTATCAAATACGATATTCTCCGCGAAATAGCCGGGCCGTACCCCAGAGCCAATATTGCAGGTGGTGCCAAGCTGCATCATGTAATCAGGACTCATATAGCAAAACTCCCGATTGTCTACTTTCAAAGCCTGAAATATACAGTTCTGGAAGGTGATATCCATAGGTATGGGTCCCTCTACCTGCGGAATATTATCAATCCATGAATAGAGTGTATACAGCGTACAGTCTTCTATGGTTATCGGCGTACGGAAACGATAGGTACCTTCTATGGTGCAGTTACGGATGATGGAGTCAGGCTGTCCCAGGGAATCCACATACACAGCAAGATCTGCAATATTTCCTCCCAGTGCCAATGAATCCTCAACAATCACACGATTGGTGGCTCCGTTCTGTTCTACAACCTGCTTTATCCTGGTGCGTCCCACGAAGGCTCCCGTCCGCTCATTGACAAGCGTTATGGTATCGCCTTCCTTCAGTTCCATATAGTAGGTGCCGTCAAACTCCCTGCAATACATATTAAATTCTTTATCGCCATAAACCCGATCCACGTAAAGATATGTGGTGGAAAGGTTGAACACGTCATCATTGGCTCTCTCCAGCAGGCAGTCCTCGATCACAAACTTACAGCGGTTCTCTTTCAGATGAAAAATGTCCACCTGGGAAGCCCATGCCCGATCGTTCTCTTCCAATCCCCATTCCGGAGTAATATTACAGTTCACAATATGGAAGTCTCCATAGTTGTTCCTCATATGGAACACAAAAGAGGTCGCTGCCCAGACATTTACATTTTTCATCTCGAAGTTCGTCGTATTAGTGACAATGATGGATCCGGAACCGTCGCTTTTCTCCCCTCTGTCCCAATAAGGGATCCCAAGTATGAATGGCAATTTCTCTTTCTGTAAAAAAGTCATTTTTTCCCGTATCTTATCCCAATCCTGGAAATAAACCCGATATTTCCGCGCACTTTCATCCAGTACCTCGATGCGGTCAATATACATATGGCTGCGGTTTTTGCCTGACGTATAGGGCAGTCCAAATTCCGTGCGGTTATCCGGCGTATAGGTTGTTGTGATTCCAAGAGAATGCTCCGTGGTGATCTCAATATAAGGCGGATCCGTTTTATTTACGTGGTTATTTGTTCCTGAACCGGCTTCTGGCGTGCCCAGGTGAAAGGTGTCAACCGTAGAAAGCGTATACCATGGTTGGGAAAATTTAA
>CABQGZ010000438.1 GCA_902463835.1 uncultured Lachnospiraceae bacterium | reverse complement strand
CGTGAAGTCGGCCTCGGCAAAGTTGCTTTTTCCGGTGAAATAGACACAGCCGATATAGGCACCGTTGGCGTTGAACAAATTCACGCAGAGGTAATCTCCGCCCTTCAATTCCAGGAGAAACGCGCCTTTTCGTTCCGTTCTGAGGTCAAATTCCGTCAGATATGCACCAATTTGCTCCGGCTCCAATCGGCTGTCCGCCTTTGTGATGTAGTGAAAGGAGGCATCCAAAACGCAGATGGAGCAGCCGAACAGCGGCTCGCTGCACGCGACGATCTGCTGCAAATCCGCCGTGTCCAGAAAAATGTCAAATAGCTTCTGCTCCCAGGCGTAGTACCGGTCAAAGAGCTGACAGATGCAGCGATTTACCCCGAAAAAGTCGGCATCCTTCTCAATGACGATCAAGCAGCACTGCTCCCGATAGTGAAACAGCTTGGCTCCTTCTCCGATCACCACGATGACCGCATTTTTTTGAAGCTGCGGGTGCACGGGAAGATGGTCGACGGTTGCCAGATACAGGTGGTCCGCGTAGAAGGCAACCTCATTGTCCAGATACAGCTCCGGCCTGGAAATCGTCAGCTGCGTGGATTTTGGGCCCGACATAGTAACGGGATATTTCTTTTTTAATCCTTCATAGACAATATCTGCATTGAGCTTCATGGGGCTGTCCGTCCTTTCCGGTTTGCATTCATTATAGGCACTCTCGTGGGAGCTGTCAATAGGATGGACCGTCAAAACGCGGTGGAAGCGGCATTGATTTCCATGAAAATTGTGTATATTCACAATCCGCCTTCTGCATTACAATAAGGCTAGCGTTCAGACCCAGGAAAGCACACTGAAAATTGATCGCCGGTTAAATTGACGGGCGGCAGGGAAAGAGGGATTTTAGAAATGGCATTTCAACCAAATGACAAAGCAATGCTGGAGGGCTACATTCAGGTGGCAAGGCCTCTGGAGGAGATGTTCTCTGTAAAGGGAAAGGTTGCACTGGTACCCGGCGGCAGCTCCGGACTGGGCTTCGATATTGCCTATCGGCTGCTCCAGGGCGGGGCAAAGGTTGTGATTGCTTCCAATTCCACTGTTGAGGAAGAGGCTGCAATGGACCTTCTGCAAAAGTATGGCTTCGGAGATTCTGTGAAGTTCTGCTTCTGCGATGTCCGGGAAGAGGAGCAGGTGGCCAAGCTGGTGGATTTCACCGTGGATTCCTTCGGTACGGTGGATATCCTCATCAATTCTGCCGCAACCTGGAACTATGCCCACCTGTGCGATCTGCCCCGGGAGGACCTGGAGCGAGTAATGGATACCAATGTTAACGGCGCATTTTTCCTTGTGAAGTATGTCAGCCGGTACATGATCGATCATAAGATCCCCGGCAAGATGGTATTCATCGCCTCCAATAGCCCCTGGATGCCCTATCCTGTGTTCGGCGGTTATTCCCATTACGCTGCCAGCAAGGGCGCGGTTGTGGCGTTGGCTACCCAGGCGGCCAAGGAGCTGAAGCGCTACGGCATTATGGTCAATGCTGTGGCGCCCGGCGGAATGGTTACCCCCGGCGCTGCCGGAAATCTGGCCTCTGAGCTGCTTCCGGAAGAGAAGCAGGACGAGTTCTACGATGAACTCATGGTCTGGCAGACCGACGGCCAGCAGCCTGTGGATGAGGTGGCGATCATTGCTTACGCCCTGGCCACGCCCATGGGCGACGGCATTACCGGCGAGTGCGTGGTTGCGGACTCCGGCGCCAGTCACAATATCTTCCGCTTCCAGCCTGCCATTGAGCAGTATCCCCCCGAGGATTGAGAAAGGAGCTTCCAAATGAGTAAGAAAATTGATGCCAGAATTCCCCAGGACTCCGGCGTAGGGGCCAATATCAAGCAGTATGTGGCCGTCCAGACACCCTGGAACAAGCTCATCAGCTATTATGAGGCGATGCATTACATCAGCCGCTTTGAATCCGTCCTTTCTGCAGCAACTCAGCAGGCCCTGCGGATCATGATCCCCGATTACCGGGAGCGGGCACAGCTGATGTGTGAGGACGGCTTCCAGCGGCAGTATATGACCGGCAAGTATTACGGCAACGACGATGGCTTTGGCATTCATCCGTTCATGTGCGGCGAGTATCCCGGCGCTTTGATCGGTGATAAGGGTGACGATGCTCTGCTGATGTGCGGCCGCTGCCAGGATTTCGGCACCTACCGCTGTGAAAAAGAGCTGGATGTGTGCGACTGGGATATTGTCGGCTCCGAGCTGTGCCGCACCACTACCATGTCCCTGCAGGGACAGGCAAAGGCTGCCGCAGAGCGCCGCCCCAAAGGTCCCACGCTGGACTATATGATGGTGGAAGCCAAGGGCTGCGGCGATCGGCACTGCCGGATCATTGCAGAGAACCGGGAGAAGTATCCCGCGCCGGAGCATGCGCTGTGGGAAAGCTTCGGCCCAGCCGTCACCGATGACTATAAGAAATACACGGAGGAAGCGGACACCGTAGAGGATTCCATGATGTTCCGGGAGGAGTGCAACTACCACTTTGTAAACGGAACCAACAACGAAACGGATTCCTCCAATCAGATGATGAACCTGTCCACGGCGGCTTCGTTGTACATTCTGCCCGCCATTGCGGAAACCGTCAAGCGCGGCATTGTGACCCGGGAGCAGGCGGACCACATTTTGCGGTGCGTGCTGGAGGCTGCGGGAAAGGCCATGTTTGGCGAGCGGTATGCCATTAAGGCGCTGCGGGACTGGATGGGCGTTCCCAACTCCATTGGAGAGGATGGCCGCCTGCTGGCGGGCCTGATCGAGGTGCAGCTGCAATCCCTGGTGTGCGCTTATGAGGTGGAAGCCTTTAATGAGAAGGAGTGCATCCTGGTCATTGACCGCAGCGGCCTGGAAATCACCGGCACCAAGGACGTGCCCGAGGCACACCTGGCAATGTGGTACGGCATGGCCAAGACGCTGATCAACGCGCAGTGGTCCTGCTGGGAGGAGGATTCCCCCGCAAAGAAGCTCCGCATTAAGATAGCCAAGAAGATCGACAAATTTGCGTAATGGGGAGGCAGCATCATGAATAAGAATATCTTCAAGTATGATGATATGAAGCGCAGTGAACACATGGCTGTGCGAAACAATGTGGGCTGGTATTTCTGGACGCACCAGCTGATGGAAGTCACCGGGCCCGATGTGGTGCCTTTCCTGGATTATCTGTATACCGGAAATATTGCGTCCCTTGCCGTTGGCCGGGACCGCTACACCACCATGCTGAATGAGCAGGGCGAGATCATTGACGATGTGGTCATCATGCGCGTTGGCGAGGATACCTATTGGGTTTCCACTCTCTACGCCACCAAGACCGATGACTGGTGGTACTTCCACCAGGGCGACTTCGATGTGGAGTGGAATGAGATCACCGAGGACTGGCAGATGCTGGCCGTCCAGGGCCCTAAGTCCAAGGCGGTGATAGAGGCGCTGTGCGACAATTCCGTAGAGGATCAGAAGTTCTTTGAGATCCGTGACAATGCGATCAACGGCATTCCGGTCAAGATCAACCGTGGCGGCTACACCGGCGAAAAGTGGGGCTACGAGATCTATATGTCCCCGGATGATCTGGAGGCCATTGAGACCCTGGTAGACGCAGAGGTCGTGCGCAATGGCGGCAAGCGGGTCACCGAATTCCAGATCATGGCATGGACGCTTCCCACGGAGGCCGGTATCTTCTATATGCGCGACCTGGCCCACACCAATCCCGTTGAGGTTGGCCTGGATAAGAACATCAAGTGGGACAAGGACTTTATCGGCAAGGAAGCCCTGCTGAAGGTGAAGGAAAACGGCCCGGCCCGGGAAATGGTGGGCTTTGAGGTGCTGGACGATGACTACTATATCCGCTCCAAGCAGTATGGCGGCCCCGGTGAGGCGGTGTTCATCGACTCTGAGGAAGAGGAAGTGGGCCGCGTCTCCAAGCTGGTCTATTC
>CABQGZ010000437.1 GCA_902463835.1 uncultured Lachnospiraceae bacterium | reverse complement strand
AAAAAGAACTTGCATAAGGGAACAACCTATGCTACAATAATAAAGCTGTTTCCAAGTGATTACAGTATGAATATAGAAAAATCGGAAACGAGATTTAATATAGCATGAAGAGGTGAAAAACATGAGAGAAGGAATCCATCCAGATTATCATCAGGCAACTGTAACCTGCAACTGCGGTAATACGTTTGTTACTGGTTCTACCAAGGAAGATATCCACGTTGAAATCTGTTCCAAGTGCCATCCGTTCTACACTGGCCAGCAGAAGGCTGCTCAGGCTCGGGGACGTATTGATAAGTTTAACAAGAAGTATGGCATGAACAATCAGTAAGCAGAAGACAGAAAGCCAAAGAATAAGAGGATGTTTCCAATACACTGGGCATCCTCTCTTTTTTTCGAGGAGGGAAAGAGAATGGCATCATCAGGAATCGGCGGTCAGGCAGTGATGGAGGGCGTCATGATGAAGAATGAGGATCGGTACGCGGTGGCCGTCCGCAAGCCGGATCAGTCCATTATCGTAGAGACAAAGGAGTATCGCAGCGTCTGCAGATGGGAAAAGATAAGGAAGGTTCCATTTGTCCGGGGCGTCATTAATTTTGTGGACTCCCTGGTACTGGGAATGAGAACACTGACCTTCTCAGCGTCCTTTTTTGAGGATGAGGAAGAGGAGAAGACGGAGCTTTCGGAGAAAAAGGAGAAGGCAGTCATGGGAGCAACGGTATTTGTGTCCATATTGCTGGCGTTAGCCATATTTATGGTGCTGCCCTTCTATCTGTCCCTGCTGTTTCAGCGGTTTATCCCATCAAGGACACTTGTGATCCTGTTGGAGGGCGTGATCCGTCTGGCAATCTTTTTATTATATATTGTGCTGATCTCACAGATGAAGGATATCCGGCGTGTATTTATGTATCACGGGGCGGAGCACAAATGCATCAATTGCATCGAGCACGGCCTGGAGCTGAATGTGGAAAATGTGCGTGCAAGCTCCAAGGAGCATAAGCGCTGCGGCACCAGCTTTCTCTTTTTTGTGGTGGTGGTCAGCATCATTGCAACCCTGTTTATCCAGGTGGATTCCAGGCTGCTGCGTCTGGTGCTTCGACTTGTGATCATTCCTCTGGTGGCGGGCATCTCCTATGAGATCATCCGTCTGGCCGGAAGAAGCGAGAACCCGTTCATCAATCTACTGAGCAAGCCGGGGCTGCTGATGCAGAGGCTGACCACAAGGGAGCCGGATGACGACATGATTGAAGTGGGAATTGCTTCCGTGGAAGCTGTATTTGACTGGAAAAGTTATATCAAACAGGAGAAGAGTGAGATATTAGCCTGATATTTAAGGGCATAAATGGATAGGAAGGAAACCTATTATGCAGGAGCAGGGAGTAAGACAACTGGCGGAGGCCTTGACCTACGGAAAGCAGATATTGGCGGAAGCAGGAATCGTTGAGGCGGCTCTGGACGCATGGTATCTGCTGGAATATGTGTGCAAGATTGACAAGGCGCACTATTACCTCCATTATGAAGATGAGATGGAGGAGGAACAGCTTCAGACCTACGAGATGATGGTGAAGAAGCGGGCAGAGCGGATTCCACTGCAGTATATCACCGGAACCCAGGAATTTATGGGGCTGGAATTCAAGGTGAATCCCCATGTGCTGATTCCGCGGCAGGATACGGAGATTCTGGTGGAAACAACCCTTGGCGTGCTGCACCCGGGGATGCGGGTACTGGATCTTTGCACTGGCTCCGGCTGTATTATCATCAGCCTGATGCATTTTGCAAAGGAGCTGACGGGGGTGGGAAGCGATATTTCCAAGCAGGCGCTTCTGACGGCCAGGGAAAATGCGAAGGCTAACCAGGTGAACGTGGATTGGGTGCGCAGCGATCTGTTTGCCAACATTGCGGGAACCTACGATGTGATCGTGTCTAATCCTCCTTATATTCCCACGGGAGTGATCGAGACACTGATGCCAGAGGTGCGGGATTTTGAGCCGGTGGAGGCCCTGGACGGACAGGAGGACGGCTTGTTTTTCTATGACAGGATCATAAAGGAGAGCGGGGAGTTCCTAAATGCCGGCGGCTATCTCCTGTTCGAGATCGGGCACGATCAGGGAGAGGCGGTGTCCGCCATGATGAAGCAGGCGGGGTTTGAGAAGATTCGGGTCATCCGGGACTTAAGCGGATTGAACCGGGTGGTGTGTGGAAGAAAGGAGTAAATCATGTTTGACCGATTGGAAGATATTTTAATTCGATTTGAAGAGCTGCTGAGCGAGCTGGGAGAGCCAGGTGTGGCCAACGACCAGAACAGGTTCCGGAAGCTGATGAAGGAGCAGAGCGATCTTAGCCCCATTGTGGACGCATACCAGGAATATAAACAGTGCAGGCAGAACATTGAGGACAGCCTTGCCATGTTGGAGGAGGAGAGCGATGAGGAGATGCGGGAGCTGGCTAAGGAGGAACTGAATGATTCCAAGGCCAGAGTGGAAGAATTGGAAGAAAAGCTGAAGATTCTGCTCCTTCCAAAGGATCCCAACGATGACAAGAACGTGATCGTGGAGATCCGGGCCGGCGCAGGCGGGGATGAAGCGGCGCTTTTCGCGGCGGAGATCTACCGCATGTATATGCATTACGCTGAGAGCCGTCGGTGGAAGCTGGAGCTGGTGGAATGCGAGGAGATCGGCATCGGAGGCATGAAGAATGTGACTTTTATCATCAATGGGCAGGGAGCTTATTCTGTGATGAAATACGAATCCGGCGTGCATCGGGTACAGCGTGTGCCGGAAACAGAGTCCGGCGGGCGGATCCACACCTCCACCATCACGGTGGCAGTGATGCCCGAGGCGGAAGAGGTGGATATCCAGATTGACGAGAAAGACATTCGTATCGACGTGATGCGTGCCTCCGGTAACGGCGGACAGTGCGTCAATACCACGGATTCCGCCGTGCGTCTGACCCACTATCCCACGGGGATTGTGATCTACAGTCAGACAGAGAAGTCCCAGCTGCAGAACAAGGAGAAGGCCTTTGCCCTGCTGCGGGCCAAGCTGTACGATATGGAGTGCCAGAAGCAGCACGACGCGGAGGCGGAAGCCAGAAGAAGCCAGATCGGAACCGGAGACCGCTCCGAGAAGATCCGCACCTACAACTTCCCCCAGGGACGTGTGACGGATCATCGGATCGGGCTGACGCTGTATAAGCTTGACAAGATTATGAACGGAGATATCCAGGAGATTATCGATGCCTGTATCGCAGCCGACCAGGCGGCGAAGCTGGCCAACATGCAGGACAATTAAGGAAATGCTGGTGAAAGCGTTTCCTTAGAGAATGTCCCAATCCTTCTCAATACTGTTATGAAAACGGTAGTCTCTTGGTGTCAGGCCGTAATATTTTTTAAAAGAAGTATCGAACCGAGCCTGAGATGCGAAGCCTACCAGGCGTGATATCTCAACAATCTTAAAATCTGTATAGAGAAGCATATTTGCCGCATACTGAAGCTTTTTTGTCAAAAAGAAGGTGTTGGGCGACTGTCCGGTGGCCGCCTTGAAGAGGCGGTAGATATGCATGTAGCTGTAGCCCAGATCTGACATTAGCTCAATGACAGTGGTATCAAAATTATCGGGATCCTGCAGGCGCGTCATGGCTTCGCGGACAGCATAGGAAGAAGCGTCTGCTGATTCTACAAAAAAATGATCGTAAAAGTGTTTGGCAAAATCGGCAATCATGCATTTGCAGGCCACATAATGCTGTTTTTTTAACCGAGCGGTGAGAAGCTTATCCATAAACTTCTTGACGCTCTTTCCATATTCCGGGGGCATCTCAAGAGAGAGGCGATCGCTGTCAGCCTTCAGAATCGTGTCGTAGAACGTGTCGTCCATATAATCCATAAGCATCTTAAAATGGCTGCAGGAGATCTTAAAATGCAGCTGCCCAAGTGTCTCCTTACAGTCGGTAAAGCAGTGAACATCCTTTGGCC
>CABQGZ010000436.1 GCA_902463835.1 uncultured Lachnospiraceae bacterium | reverse complement strand
CTTGTTCCACAGATGTTGAGATCTCCGGCAACCGCTATCCGAATGGCGTGGATGAAGGCGAGCGGGTTTACCTGACATCGACGGCGCGTAAGATCTATGGCAGTGATATTCGAAAGGCGAGCATCGCGGATAGTGTGGAGACAGGATATGAAGTGATCTACGATGGAAAAGACTGGTATGTTGTTTTGTCAGTGAAGAATATTGGAGAGAAAGCAGTATCTGCTGCCATTGGCAATATGATTGCCACCAAAGGACTGATTGATCCGGTTGAGGTGCAAGCGGCGGGAATACAGCCCGATGAAACAGCAAAATTTTATCTTCGAGTTAAGCAGCTGCCTCAGAATATGACTCCGTCACAGGTCAGCGGGGATCTGAAATATACGCTCACACTTGACAATGGTTTGAAAGGAGATGTAGAGTTAAAACAGCTTACGTTTTACGTGATATCAAGAGCCGGAGAGGGAATGGGAGATGTGGCGAATCCTGTCCGTCTTACGAAAGATAATGGATATGCAGCGGAAAGCAGCTTTGCATGGGATATGGACAATCTCTACATTCAAGTGATCGTCAAGGATAAAGTGCACTATCAGAGTAAGGACGCCGCCGGAATGTGGGAGGAAGACTGTATTCAGATTGCGGTGGATCCGGGAAGAGCAGACGGCTATGCATCGGCCGGACAATGTGAGCTTGGCATTGCGCTGGACAATAACGGCAACATCTTAAAGTATGCGTGGCGAAACAGTATTTCCGGCGTATCCGCAGACAGTATTGCGGCGGATGTGCAGCGGAATGAAGAACTGGAAACCACAACCTATCGGGTGGCATTGCCCTGGAAGTTGATTGGCGCCAACGGAAATGCACCAAAACCGGGACAGATCATCGGTCTTGATATTGTGGCGAACAACGTGGATGGAGCTGGCGCAGAACGGTCGTACGCAGAGTATTTTGGCGGGATAGCCACCAACAAGGACGCAATCAATTTTGGAGCATTTTTGATTGAAGATGTAAACATGCAGCTCTATGATGTGCTGGTGGATGAGGATGTGGCGGAATATGTTACTGTGAGTACCTTAAAAGCACAGGAGGGAGACCGGGTTTATATCACGTTCTGCGACAATGAAAAGGTCCGATTGAATCAATGGCATATCACACCGTTCTCTGAGGCGAGTGCAGATTCTAGTATCAGTGTTGTCATGAAGGACAGCAACCTTGGTGTGAATGCCAGTGTGACAAAGCTTGGTGCAGGAGAAGAGACACCGGGAGAGGAAGATCCGGGAAAGAAACCGGATGTGCCGATAGAAAACGGCGGGAATGATGCGCCGCGTACCGATGATTCGTCAGCAATTCCATTCTGGACAATGCGGTTGATGCTGGTGAGCGTAGTAGGTACGGTTCTCTGTAGCTTTTTCAAGCGCAGGAAGGAAGAATAAGTAGTTTTCGAGTGGTTCCGCCCCGCCAGCAGACAGGTGTGCATGACGTATGCACGCCTGTCTGCTGGCGGGGCGGTTTCCCAAAGTAACGTGATCTGCACAGGATCGCTAAATGTGCCGGGGGGAAGTCTTATGGGTGCTATTTTAAGGAATAAAAGTATCAAGACAAAGTTTGCTTTCTATATTACGGTTTTTCTTGCAATACTCATTGCGCTGTGTGTGGTGTTAATTCGCGAGGCCGAGGAGTCGGTATTAGACAAATCTCTTCTTTACGCAGAACGAAATCGTGAGTTATTTTGCGTGTCAGCAGAGCAGATTGAGGCCAGGATTGATGCGGCGTGCCTAATGCTGCAGTATGATGATGCCTGTCTGGAAATTATGAAATGTGAGTCTTATCAGGAAATGTCCTATTCGCTTGTGACAAGCTTTAAAAATGTGATCGAAGAGGCCAGGGTTGTAAATGGCAGCGCGGATATTGCTTTTTATTCCGACCGGTTCTGCTATTCTTCTGTCTTTCTGCGCATGGAACTGGAGATTCTTCAGAACAGGATGCCGGAAGGACATGGCGTTATACCGTTGGGAATCTGTCAGGCCAAAAATCCGAAGTTAAAAAGTATTTACTATTATATATTTGGTTACAATTACTATGTCGGAAAGGAAAAAACGGGTACGGTATTTTATGCGGTTGACTTGAACAGTTCTTCTGCAATGCTTCCCATTCCCCAGGAGAAAGGGAGCAATCTGATCTTAATGGATGCCCAAAAGAGCGTCTGTATGTTTGGGGAGGAGCTTCCGGATGAAGCTGGAAAAGCGGAGCTTCTGGATTTTCTCTCGGATGAGAAGCGGTGGAAGGAACGAGAGGTGATAAAGGAAGGGCGGTTCGTAATTCATAGAACGTACCTGGATCGCCTCGACTGTACATTGTTCAGTGTTGTGGACAGCAAAACAGTGCAGGGAAGTCTTAACTCGATGTACCGAACCAGCGTATTTTTGATTGTTATCCTTGCGGCAGCCTATATCCTGGAATTGCTGCTATCGATTACCCAATTGTCAAAGGAAGTGAAGGTGAAGACACAGGAGCTGCATCAGGCGGAGGTGTTGATGAAAGACACGACGATTGAGTCATTGAGAAGCCAGATCAATCCCCACTTTTTGTACAATACACTGGAATTGATCCGGGCGGATGCCATTGCCGGGAAAACAGCGGAAATATCACAAATTACAGCGGCTATGGGAAAAATGTACCGTTATTCCATCAAAGGCAGCCCCATTGTGTCTCTGGAGGAAGAGTTGGAGTCAGTGAAGGCTTATGTCTGTATCCAGCAATCGCGCTGTAATAATCGAATTTCGGTCATCTATAACGTATCGGGAGAAGCTGCCAAGGTAAAAATTCCAAGGATGATCCTTCAGCCTCTTGTTGAGAATGCCTTTGTTCATGGACTGGAACCCAAAGCAGGACCGGGAACACTGTATATCGGGGCGTGTGCAGAAAAGGGTATTTTGACGATTACAATTCGCGACGATGGCCTTGGGATGGAATCGCCGCAATTGGAAAAGATCCGGGGTGACCTGGAGAAAAACAGGGAAAATACAGAAAAGATAGGACTTTTTAACGTAGACGCAAGATTGCGATTATTTTATGGCGGGCGGTATAGTCTTGCGATTTCCAGTGAGCTGGGGGATGGAACCTGCATTTTACTGCAAATCCAGACTGCTGCGGAAAAGTAAAAGGGGGATAGCGTATGCATTATGTGTTATTAGTGGATGATGAGCCGGCGGTGACAGATTCGCTGCTCCATGAAATTGCGTGGAGCGAATTGGAACTTGAAATTGTGGCTGTGGCAAGGAGCGGGATGCAGGCCATGGAATTCCTGGGCTCCCAGAGAATCGATATTGTGGTAACGGATATTCGCATGGCAGATATGGATGGACTAACGCTTTGCAGGCACATATGTGGAATGAAGAAGAATATACAGACCATCATCATTAGCGGTTTTGCAGAATTTTCCTATGCACAGAAGGCCCTTTCCTATGGGGTGACAGGATACTGCTTAAAGCCCATAGAATATACAGAACTGGTGAAATATCTAAAGGGCGCGATCCGGAAGCTGGATGAGCTGGCAGGCTGTCCGGATTATGATGATCTGCTCAGTGCGCTATACGTCGATAATGAGGAGGAATTACAAGAAGCGTTGGCTATGTTCGGGTTTTGCGCCGAACAGTATTTTGTGGGAGTGTCTGTCAGCAAATATCCGCTGCCGATGGAGAAGAGTCAGGGGTTAAGCATTCGTCTGGGATATCGCCGTTATGGCTATATCTCCAGGCATCCATTGTCGGAAAGCTATAATGGCAGTGTGCTGAAAAAGATGCACTGCAAAGGGTTTAGTTATTCCAGGCGGCTGGTTCCCATATCGGAATTATCATCCGCTATGAAATGTTTCAGTGATTCCGCATATCAGTTTTTTTTTGATTCCGCTCAGATTGTCAACGAGGGAATCGAGCGGAAAGCCCTGCCGCCGGTCTTAAAGGAATTGAATC
>CABQGZ010000435.1 GCA_902463835.1 uncultured Lachnospiraceae bacterium | reverse complement strand
CTTTTTTGGCAATTTTAATCTGACGATCCAGGACGACGCCGAGGTTACCATCGGTGACAACTGCAATTTTGGCCCCAATACAACGATTGTGACGCCGGTACATCCCATGTGCCCGGTAGAGCGGCGGGAAATACGAACTGCGGACGGCGAGAAAAAGCGCCTCTGCTATGGAAAGCCGGTACATATCGGAAACGATTGCTGGTTTGGCGCTTCGGTCACGGTCTGCCCGGGCGTGACGATCGGAGATAACTGTGTCATTGGCGCTGGCAGTGTTGTGACAAGAGACATTCCGGCCAACAGCTTCGCCGCAGGCGTACCCTGCAGAGTGATCCGGAAGATTACGGAAGCCGACAGCATGAAACACAAACCAGAAATACTGGCGGATAATCAGATTGTAGAGGAGTAAGAAAGCAGGAAGAGATTCCATGATACGATTGGACAAATATCTTGCCGACATGGGAGTCGGCACAAGAAGTGAAGTAAAACAGTATCTGAAAAAAGGACTGGTAACAGTGGACGGTGTAACGGAAAAGCGCCCGGAACGGAAGCTTGATGAGTGCACCGCCCAGGTTTTTTTTCAAGGAAAACCGGTGACTTATGCAAAATACGAATATTACATGTTCCACAAGCCTGCAGGCTGTGTTACCGCCACCTGCGACAATCAACATAAGACCGTCATGGATTACCTGAAAAATACGAAGCGGAAGGACCTTTTCCCGGTGGGACGGCTGGATATTGATACCGAAGGCCTGCTGCTTGTTACAAATGACGGGGATCTATGTCACGAGCTGCTGTCTCCCGGAAAGCATGTGCCAAAAACCTACTATGCGAAAGTGGAAGGAATCGTGACCGAGGAGGATGTCCTTCGTTTTGCCGAGGGGGTAGAGATCGGAGCAGACGAAAAACCAGCTGTCGGAACGCTTGAAATCCAAAAGTCAGATGAAGTCTCTGAAATACTTCTCACCATCACGGAAGGGCGTTTCCATCAGGTGAAGCGCATGTTTGAAGCGGTAGACAAGAAGGTTCTGTACTTGAAGCGCCTTGCGATGGGGGAGCTTAGATTGGATGAAGCATTAGAAGCGGGGGAATACCGGGCACTCACTGCGGCAGAAATGGAAATACTTTTTCCTTTGACAGAACGAAGCAAATAGGGCTATAATCATAGGGACCATAAAAATAAAGGAAAATGTGTGATGTTAAAAAATAGAAAAGCAGTTATTTTTGATTTAGACGGATCCCTGGTAGACTCCATGTGGAATTTCTTGCTGCCCGGGGGATGGAACTCCCGGATACTTTTCAGCACGAGATTGAGGGCATGAGCTTCACGGAGACGGCTGTCTACAGCATCCAGCGTTTCGGACTCACAGAGAGCGTGGATGAATTAAAAGAAATCTGGAACCGGATGGCAATTGATAAATATTCCCACGAAGTGGATTTCAAACCCAATGCGGAACGATTTTTACAGCATTGTAAGGAACACGGAATTCTGCTAGGCATTGCAACCAGCAATTCCAGAGAGCTTGTAAATGCTGTTTCCGATGCTCTTGGTCTGAACAAATACATTGATGTGATCGTCACTTCCTGCGAGGTGAACCGCGGGAAGCCGGCGCCGGATGTATATCTTGCAGCGGCAAAAAAGCTAGGTGTTGCGCCGGAGGAATGTCTTGTCTTTGAGGATGTTCCGGCGGGAATCCAGGCAGGGAAAAACGCCAATATGACTGTCTGCGCCGTGGCGGATGAATTTTCCGATGAGTTGTGGGAGGAAAAGTGCAGGCTGGCAGATTATTATATCTTTGATTATGCCCAGGTGCTGGAACACACATGGGAAAGCAAAATGATCGTAAAGTAAAGAAGAAGCAACCGCACAGATGTAAAATGGCATCGGAAATAAGAGGTATTATATGAGCACCGGATTTTTACCAATCTGTCGCAAGGACATGGAAGAACGACAGATTTCACAATTTGATTTCATCTATATCATCGGGGATGCCTACGTGGATCATCCCTCCTTTGGACATGCCATCATCAGCCGTGTGCTGGAGTCGGAGGGCTATTCCGTGGGGATTATTTCCCAGCCGGACTACAAGGATCCAAAGAGTATCACCATCTACGGCGAGCCGAGACTGGCCTTTCTTGTGACCGGCGGCAACATGGATTCCATGGTGAATCATTATTCCGTCTCCAAACGCCGCAGGGAAAAGGATGCTTTTACCCCCGGCGGCGTGATGGGAAAACGCCCGGATTATGCCACCGTCGTGTACTGCAACATGATCCGCCAGATCTATAAGCATGCGCCAATCGTGATCGGAGGCATTGAAGCCAGTCTGCGGCGGCTTGCCCACTACGATTACTGGTCCGACAAATTGAAGCGTTCCATTCTTCTGGACTCCGGCGCCGATCTGCTTTTGTACGGCATGGGAGAGCGCAGCATCGTGGAGGTGGCGGACGCCCTTGACAGCGGGCTTTCTATCTCCGATATTACCTTCATCAACGGAACGGTATACAAGACAAAAAAGAGGGAAGACGTCTATGACGCCATATCACTCCCGAATTTTTCTGCATTGAAGACAGATAAGATAAATTATGCAAAAAGCTTCTATATACAATATTGCAACACAGATCCTTTTGTGGGAAAACGGCTGGTGGAGGAGTATGAGAATGGACTTTTGGTGGTACAGAATCCGGCGTCCAGGCCTTTGAGCCAGAGTGAGATGGATCGGGTATACGCCCTTCCATACATGAGAACCTACCATCCCTCCTATGAGGAAGCCGGCGGTGTCCCTGCCATCGAGGAGGTACGTTTCAGTCTGGTCAGCAACCGCGGCTGTTACGGCGGCTGCAGCTTCTGTGCTCTGACTTTCCATCAGGGGCGGGTCATCCAAACCAGGAGTCATGAGTCCATCCTCAACGAGGCCAACCAGTTCATCTGGGACAGCGACTTCAAGGGCTACATTCACGATGTGGGCGGTCCTACCGCCAATTTCCGGGCCCCCGCCTGTGAAAAACAGCTGACCAAAGGCGTCTGCCCCAACAAGCAGTGCCTGTTTCCGGAGCCCTGCAAGAATTTGAAAATAGATCACTCCGATTACCTGACCCTGCTGCGGAAGCTGCGAGAGCTTCCAAATGTAAAAAAGGTATTCATCCGCTCCGGAATCCGCTTTGATTATCTGGTGAATGACCCGGACAAGACCTTTTTGCGGGAACTCTGCGAGCATCATATCAGCGGCCAGCTGAAGGTTGCGCCAGAGCATATCTCCAATCCCGTTCTGGAGAAGATGGGAAAGCCAAGAGTGTCTGTATACAAGCGTTTTGTGAAGGAATATCAGGACATGAATGTAAAGCTGAACAAGAAGCAGTACCTGGTGCCATACCTTATGTCCTCCCATCCCGGCTCCACCTTAAAGGAAGCTGTGGAGCTGGCGGAATTTCTGCGGGATCTGGGCTATATGCCGGAGCAGGTGCAGGATTTTTATCCTACCCCATCCACCATATCCACCTGCATGTACTACACCGGTGTGGATCCCCGCACCATGGACCCGGTCTACGTGGCGAAGAATCCCCATGAAAAAGCCATGCAGCGCGCCCTGATCCAATACCGCAATCCGAAGAATTACGATCTGGTGGTGGAAGCTCTGACCAAAGCCGGGCGCACCGACCTGATCGGCTTTGACAAAAAATGCCTGATCCGCCCGCGGAAAAATGACAAGAAAATAAAGGCGCTGGTGGAGGAGAACCGTCAGAAAGCGCCTGTGAAAAAGAAAAAGACCATCCGTAACGTACATAAGAAAAAGGCATGAAAGGAGTCCTATGCAATTGTTAGAAATCCGGGAAAATGAAGCCGGCCAACGCTTGGACAAATATTTAAAGAAACGGTTCCCCCAGGCGCCTGGCAGCTTTCTGTATAAAATGCTGCGTAAAAAAAATATTGTATTAAACGGCAAAAAGGCAGACGGCTCCGAAAAGCTTATGTC
>CABQGZ010000434.1 GCA_902463835.1 uncultured Lachnospiraceae bacterium | reverse complement strand
GTCTTGGCATCCCGCCCCACACATTTCCGATTGAGCGTCTTTCCCTTTGTAAATACGGTAGCGATCAGCTTCTCCTGCTCTTCCCTGGTGGCCATATAACAGCCGCACTCCTCAAGCATCCAGTGAATCAGCTCGTCTGCGATGGAATCCACCGCCACCACTTCCTTCTCCGCGATACAGGGAAGATTGTTGTCAAAGGTACAGCCGTTGACGATATCCATGGCTGCCTTGCGGATGTCCGCCGTCTCATCCACCAGCGCCGGCGGATTGCCTGCTCCTGCTCCGATTCCACGCTTGCCGGAGGACAGCACGGTGGTCACCACTCCAGGTCCGCCTGTCGCTGCGATCAGATGAATATCCGGGTGCTTCATCATGATGCCGCTGGTCTCCAGTGTGGGATGCTCTAAGGACACTGCGATGTTCACAGGTCCGCCCACCTCCAGGGACGCCCGGTTGATCATATCCACGGCAAAATTAGATGTCTTGATAGCTGCCGGATGGGGACAGAACACTACGGTGTTCCCGCCTGCGATCATTCCGATGCTGTTGCAGATGATGGTCTCGCTGGGATTGGTACAGGGCGTGATCGCTCCTATGACTCCGAAGGGTCCCATCTCTATCAAAGTAAGTCCGCGGTCTCCCGACCATGCGGTTGTTGTTATATCCTCTGTTCCCGGTGTCTTCTCCGCCACCAGGCGGTGCTTTAAGATCTTGTGGCCCACATTGCCCATACCTGTCTCTTCCACACCCATTTTAGCAAAAAGTTCTGCATTTTCCAATGTTTTTTCACGGATTTTCCCAATGATTTTTTCACGAAAATCCATGGGCATCTGCTGCATGACCTTCTGCGCGTCTTTTGCGGCTGCGATGGCCGTATTCATGTCATTAAAAATTCCAAGCTGACCGGTGGGCGCTGCCTCCTGTTCCTGAAGCTTTCTTACCACCTCTGACACGATCAAACGCAGTTCCGACTCATTTACTGCCATAAGTCTGCTGCCTCCTTTATCACTCTCTCACCATATTCCGCCAACGCCGTATCCTGGGCTTCGCTTCCTCCGCTGATTCCCAGGCCGCCGATGACCTTGCCCCCATAGCAGATGGGGACTCCACCGCCGAAGATCACAATCTTTCCTTCGTTGGTATACTGGATGCCATACAGCTCTCCTCCCGGCTGAGCCAGTTTCTTCAAAGCCGTAGTGGGCATCTTCAGCGCGGCGCAGGTGTACGCCTTGTTCACCGCAATATCATAGCTTGCGATGTAGGAGCCGTCCATGCAGTGCACAGCCACAGGTCTTGCGCCCTGGTCCGCCACCGCGATCACCACGTTCACGCCCATGCGGGACGCTTCCGCCTCGATCTTCTCAATCAGCTTCACAGCTCCCTTGAGGGTAACCTTCGCTCCAGCCATCTTACCTACAATTTGGGCAACAACTTCAGTTATGTATTTTTCTTCCATGTTCAAACATCCTTTATGCTTACTTGGAAAAACCTAACTGCTCCATAACCTTCTTGGTAATCTCTGTCACTAATTCGGCATTTTCTTCTTTCTTATGGCCGCCGCAGTTACCGCCACAGCTATGGCAGCTGGGCTTTCCCTCCTTTAAGTTCTGGCACACGTTGGCCGGATGTCTTCCCTTCATACCGAACTGTCTGCGGATCTCATACAGATCCTCCACCTGCTGGGGAGTGAATTCCTTGGGACCGCCCAGCATCTTGGACTGATACAGCAGCTGTGCGTAGAATTCTACGGATTCCATCTTCAGGTATGCGGACAGCAGGGAATCGGAATAGGTCAATGCGCCGTGATTCTCCAACAGTACCGCATCAAAATACTGTACATACTCGGACACTGCATCGGGGATCTCCATGGTGGAAGGTCTTCCGTATTTTGCGATGGGTACACATCCCAGAGCGATCACTGCCTCCGGCATGATGGGCTGTGTCAGCGGGATGCCTGCGATTGCGAAAGAAGTTGCATACATGGGATGTGCATGAACAACGGAATTTACATCCGGGCGCTCCTGATAGACTCTCATGTGCATTTTGATCTCGGATGAGGGCTTGAAGCCTGCGTTTGCCTGGATCACATTTCCGTTCTTGTCTACCTTACAGATGTAGTCCGGGGTCATGAAGCCCTTGGATACACCAGTCGGTGTGCAAAGAAACTCATTGTCGTTGAGCTTCACGGAGATGTTGCCGTCATTGGCTGCAACCATGTTCCGGTCGTAGATCCGCTTTCCAATGTCGCAAATCTGTTTTTTGATTTCGTATTCTGATACCATTTTGTTCCTCCTGTTTTGTGAAATATCTTTGTTTTTCTTTGCTTTTACCTTATTATAGTACATTCAGCAGCACAAGTCAACATATTTTTGTGTTGTTTTATGTGGTTTTTAGTACAAAGCCCCGGGAAACCATACGCCTCCCGGGGCTTCGTCTTTTTACCGTTTCAATTTTCTGCTATCCTGCTTCCATACTACCGCTACTTCAGATGAAATGCTTCTTTGATCTCGGCAATCTGCGCCTCGTTGATAGCCACCATCTGCCCCAGGTTCTTAGCATGTACCAGGGCTTTGGCGCTGTATTCAGCCACTTCAAGGCGGTCAAAGGCATTTAACAGGTCACTGCCGGTCACTGCCACACAGTCGTTTTTGACAATGACAATGGGCGTACTCTCGTTGAAGGCTTTGGCTGTCTCCTCCGGCTTCTGGTAGAATTCTGCCAGAGCAAGCTTAGGAATATCGCGCATGAGGATATAACTCTCCGGAATAGACTTGCTGTCCAGTTCTTCCTCTGTCACCGCATAAGCCATGATGTTGGGCGGATGGGCGATGATAATAGCATTGATCTCGGGGTGCTGCCGATAGATCTCCTGGTGCAGACTAATGGAACGGCTTGGCACCTTTCCGGCTTCTCGCCTGCCGCTGCAAATGCTGACGATATCCTCCACCTCCAGATATTTCCGGTCTACGTTGTAGGGCGTAATGATGAACTGCTCCTCGGAAAGCCTTCGTGAGAAGGAGCCCTGGGTGGCATTGATCAGCTTCTGATGATAGGCCCGGTGCACCAGATTACACATTTCTTTTCTGGTTTCCTTTTCCAGGCTGGTAATCACCTCCGGCACATACTCCGGCATCTCGTAATGATCCTTGGTGTATTTCAGCTGTATTTCCTCTTCCTTCAGGCTCTTCGGCATTCCAATGATGGAGGCGTCAATCTGAAGCCTCGCACAGAAGTCCAATGTTTCAAAAGCCTTGAACGCATTGAACAGACTGTCGCTCCCCACCACAACACCGTGATTTTCCAGGACAGCGATATCGCAGCCCTTCTCAAATTCCCGGGCAATCTTCTCCCCCAGCTCTTCGCTGCCAGGCAGACCATACTCCGCCATGGCAATCTTGCCACAGCCTACGTAGGCATTGGGTATCAACCTGGTATTGGGTATCTGGCGCACAATACTGAAAGCTACCAGTGCCGGAGGGTGCGCATGAAGCACCGCCTTAATGTCGGGTCTTGTCTCGTATACCTTCAGGTGAAAAGGATATTCACTGGAGGGCTTGTGGATGCCCTCAATGGTTCCATCCCTTCGGATGCAAACAATGTCCTTCCTGGTGAGACTGCCTTTGTCGATGCTGCCCGGAGTGATCCAGACGTCGCCGTTTTCGTCCAGGATGGACAGATTGCCGCCGGAGGGGGTAGTCATTCCGTAATTGTAGATGCGATCCATCATCATAACAAGCTGGTCGGCGGGATGCATGAATTTCATATCCATAGTATTGATTGCTCCTTTCAAGGAATAGCAATGGTGAAGTCCATAAGTTGGCTGCTGGGGACACTTGTATGTATTATCTCTTCAGAAGAACCTCTTCCTCGTATTTCTTTATGTCATCAAACCAGGCGGTATCTCCTGCTACGCCGCAGCGGTCGCAGTACTCCGCCCACACGTCTCCGAAGGGAAGGGTCTTTACTTCCTC
>CABQGZ010000433.1 GCA_902463835.1 uncultured Lachnospiraceae bacterium | reverse complement strand
GGAGGGACTTGTGCATGTTCGATTTTGAAAAACCGAGAATTGAAATTACTGAAATTTCAGAAGATAAGAAATACGGCCGATTTGTTGTGGAGCCATTGGAAAGAGGTTATGGTACGACCCTTGGCAACTCTTTGAGAAGAATTATGTTGTCTTCTCTGCCAGGATCGGCAGTGACCCAGGTGAAAATCGATGGTGTGTTACATGAGTTCAGTTCTATTCCTGGCGTAAAGGAAGATGTTGCGGAAATCATCATGAACATCAAGAATCTGGCATTGAAAAATACCAGCGCTACAAACGAGTCTAAAGTTGCATACATCGAATTTGAGGGGGAGGGCGTCGTCACAGCGGCAGATATCCAGGTGGATCCGGATATTCAGATTCTCAACCCGGATTTGGTGATCGCCACCTTGAATGGCGGCGTAGATTCAAAGCTTTATATGGAATTGACCATCAATAGAGGCCGCGGCTATATAAGTGCTGACAAGAACAAAAGTGAAGAAGTTCCCATCGGTGTAATCGCCATTGATTCTATCTACACTCCGGTAGAGCGTGTCAATCTCACCATTGAGAATACACGTGTAGGCCAGGTTACCGATTACGATAAGCTGACACTGGATGTATATACCAACGGAACTTTGGAGCCGGATGAGGCAGTCAGCCTGGCAGCAAAGGTTTTGAGCGAGCATTTGAATCTTTTTATTGATCTTTCTGAAAATGCCAAGACCGCTGAGGTCATGATCGAGAAAGAAGACAATGCAAAAGAAAAAGTTCTGGAAATGAACATTGACGAGCTGGAGTTATCCGTCCGTTCCTACAACTGCTTAAAGAGAGCAGGAATCAACACGGTTGAGGAGCTGACCAACCGCACCTCGGAGGATATGATGAAGGTTCGTAACCTTGGACGTAAGTCCTTGGAAGAAGTATTAGCAAAACTAAAAGAATTAGGGTTACAGCTAAACCCAGGCGAAGAGTAAAGCTCTTTCATAACTCATACAACAAGGCTGGTAAGACCAAGGAGCGCAGCCCTGCTTGACTCATGAGTGGAACAAAATAAATGGTATTCGGTAAGTAAGACCAAAGCGCATGGCCGGATATCCCACAAATGGAGGAAAATAAAATGGCAAAGTATCGTAAATTAGGCAGAACCTCTGATCAGAGAAAAGCACTGATCCGGAATCAGGTAACCGCATTGTTATACCATGGCAAGATCGTTACCACTGAGACGAAGGCAAAGGAGATCCGCAAGGTTGCAGAAGGTCTCATCGCTCTGGCAGTAAAGGAGAGAGATAACTTTGAAGAAGTTACCGTAACTGCAAAGGTTGCCCGCAAGGACAAAGACGGCAAGAGAGTAAAAGAAGTGGTAGACGGCAAGAAGGTTACTGTCTATGACGAAGTAGAGAAGAAGATCAAAAAGGATCTGCCCTCCCGCTTACATGCAAGAAGACAGATGCTGAAGGTGCTCTACCCGGTAAAAGCTGTTCCGACTCAGGCAGCCGGCAAGAAGAAAAACACCAAGGAAGTAGATCTGACAGAGAAGCTGTTTACAGAGATCGCTCCCAAATACGCAGACCGCAATGGCGGTTACACCAGAATCGTGAAGATTGGACAGCGTAAGGGTGACGGTGCTTTGGAAGTTCTTCTTGAGTTAGTATAAGAATTTTAAAGCGCGATAATAGAAGAACCTGTAGGAAACGGTTTGAAATGCCGGAACCTGCAGGTTTTTTGAACAGGAGGAGAAAAAGACATGTCAACACCATTTATGCGATTTCCACAGGGAAAAGCAAAGGCATTGACCTTAAGCTACGACGATGGCGTAGAGCAGGATATCAGACTGATTGAGATTATGAACCGCCATGGCCTGAAAGGAACCTTTAATCTGAACAGCGGCCTGTATGCCCCGGAAGGAACCGTGTATCCCCAGGGTCAGATTCATCGCAGAATGACAAAGGAGCAGGTAACTGCGCTCTATACCGGGAGCGGCCATGAGGTGGCTGTGCATGGACTGAGCCATCCTTGGCTGGAGCAGCTGCCGGAACATATGGCCATGTGGGAGGTACTAAAAGATCGTGAGAATCTGGAAAACCAGTTTCACACGATTATTCGCGGCATGGCATACCCCTTTGGAACATATAACGATACCGTTGTAGATTGCCTGAAGAGAGCCGGAATCGCATATTCCAGAACGGTTATATCCAGCCATCGTTTTAAAATCCCGGAGGATTGGCTGCGCCTGGAGGCAACCTGCCACCATAAGGATCCGGAGCTGATGCCTCTAACCAAAAAGTTTGCGGAAGAAATCCCGCAGAATGCGCCCTGGCTTTTCTATCTCTGGGGACACAGCTATGAATTTGATATGAATGACAACTGGAATGTGATTGAGGAGTTTGCAGCCTATGCGGGCGGCAGAGAGGATATCTGGTATGCTACCAATATCCAGATCTATGATTACGTACAGGCTTACCAGAACCTGCAGTTCTCCGCGGATGGCACACAGGTTTATAACCCCACAGCCACAGTCTTGTATTTCCGAAAAAGCGGAAAAGATTACTGTGTACAGCCAGGAGAAAAAATAGAGACTATTTGACAGATTATGCAAACAAAACAGCCCGGGAGCTTACCTTTCTCCCGGGCTGTTATCTATGCACACGGGGCAGAAAGGAATATGCCGCTTATCGCGGCCTGCCCCAGCGCGGCGAGTAGGGGAAAATCTTCCCTACTCGATTTCAAAATCCACTACAATTCCTCTCTCATCTGATTTAAAGGCTGCTTCCATCAATTCCAGCACCCGCAGCGCATGTTCGCCGGTCACGATCTGTGCGGCTTCCCCCCGGCAGACATCCACAAAGTTGGAATACAGTTCATTTCGATCGAAATCTACCTCCGGCAGAGGCAGCTCCTCCACCGAATTACCCTGGCGGGGAGCCATGGTCTTGGTTAAGCCTGCTCCGGCTAGAATCGGCGTAGTGTCCTTGTCCTCCCAACTGGTCAGCCGCATCATGCGCCCACTGCAGGTCCAGTCGTTGATGACAGCACTGCCGTAGTCTCCGTAGATTGTCCACAGCGGAAGATTAACAAAATGGCAGGTGCCAACCTCCAGCACGGCAGTCAGTCCGCTCTCAAAGGTCAGGTGCATCTTGAATCCGTCATCACATTCCGCATTCGTAATATGGGTACAGGAGCAGAATACCTTTTTCACTTTCTCCGGAACCATCACAAGCAGCCGGTCAATGATGTGAACACCCCAGTCCAGCATCATGCCGCCGCCGTAAGCCTTCACGCCTCTCCAGTCCCCCGGAATACCCCGGGAGCCCATAATGCGGCACTCAATATTGAAGGTGTTCCCTAACAGCCTCTCATCATAAATCTTCTTGATAATCCGGTAATCCTTGTCCCATTCCCTGTTCTGGCGTGGATAAAACACTTTCCCGGTCTCTTTGGCGACAGCCAGAATCTCACGCAGCTCCCCGCTGGAAGGAGTGACCGGCTTCTCGCAGAGCACATGCTTCCCGGCACGCATAGCAGCAATTGCTTCCTCCTTGTGCAGATGATTTGGCGTAGCGATCAGAATTGCATTCACCTTCTCATCCGCCAGCATGGCCTCATAGCTCTCATAAGTATGATAGCCCAATTCTCTCGCCCACTGCTGACGCGCCGGATCAATATCATAAACCCCAGCCAAAGAGAGCTTCCTGGAAATATCCGTATTATGCTCCCCTTCCAAAGCTGCAACCTTATCATCGACAACATTCCATATCGCATTTCCCGTCCCGCTTGCAATCGCAATAGCATGACCGCCGCCCATACCGCCGCAGCCAACAATCCCTATTTTAAGTGTATCCATGTGTGAAAACCTCCTTGTATCCATTATTATTGTAGTATATATTACAAGAATCTTTTTGAAACTCCTGTAGTCAGGTATACCTAAATGAAGTGCCAAACTAAAATTTTACTATCAGGAAAAATCTATGATTAATATATCAAGA
>CABQGZ010000432.1 GCA_902463835.1 uncultured Lachnospiraceae bacterium | reverse complement strand
CTACAGGCGCCGTGGATGGAGCGGCAGGAGCCACGGGAGTGGCGGAAGCAGCGGAAAAGATGGGAACTGTCCTGATGAACTGGAATTTTGGATTGTTTCGGACGATTCTTGTTAGCGGCAAGGAGCTGACAGCGTCCGCCCTGGGTGATTATGCTTTTAAGCTGGAGATCCCCTTTGTGAATTGGTTTGTGGAGCATGTGGTGCTCTCCGGGGACGGCATGCAGATGTTTATGCAGATTGTGATCGTGATCCTGGAGCTTGCCATAGGGCTCGGGCTGATCGCAGGGCTCTTTACGTTCCCCTCCGCGGCGGTATCCCTGGTGCTGCAGGCCATGTTCCTCAGTACCACAGGTCTCTATCTAAACGGAATCTGGATGGTCTTCGCGGCCATCGCGGTACTCATCGGAGGCGGTTATACCTTTGGCCTCGACTATTATGTGGGGCCGTATTTGAAGAAGCGCTGGAAGCATGTGAAATGGGTAAAGAGGTGGTATTTTTACAATGATTAATACGTCCGCAAATTTTGACGGGACAGTAAAAGAAGTACGAAAAAGACTGGATGGGCTGCTTGTTACGGCGCCTTGTCCCGTGCGCGCATACACGGCCCATCTGACCAAAGGTCACGGAAAATTCATACGTGCGCGGGCGGTTTTGGCCTGCGCCATGGATGAGGAAGGAAACATTCCGGAGGATGCCATTACGTTTGCAGTCGCTATTGAGATGCTGCACCTGGCCACTCTGGTACATGACGATATCATGGATGAGGCCAATTTGCGCAGAGGCGTGGAGACACTGCAGAAAAAATATGGAAAGCGCACTGCGGTAATCTGTGGCGACTATCTGTTGACTGTAGCCATTCGGGAACTGTCCAAAGCACAGGAGAAAGACAGTTATCGCAGGCTGGATGCCTTTCGCTATGTGGGGCAGATCTGCCTGGGAGAACTTCGGCAGAATCAGAACCGCAACAATTACGATCTGAATATGTTCCGTTACCTGAGTATCATCAATGGCAAGACGGCAGCGCTTTTTGAGGCGTCCTATCTGGCCGGGGCACTGGTACGGGAGGAGAGTGAGGAGCGGCTGAGGCTGTACCGCCGTTTGGGCCGCTATACGGGCGTGATATTTCAACTGACGGACGATTGTCTGGATTATGAGCTGGAGGAACGGATCGCGGGAAAAAACGTTCAATCGGACTACGCCCAGGGCGTCATTACACTTCCTGTTATTCATACCTTTGAACAACAGCCAGAGCTGAAGGAGAAAGCCCGGGAGGGGTGGCTGTTTAAGAATACGCTGCTCACCTCGGTGAGGCGCTGCGAAGGGGTGGAATTCACCCATCAGACGGCGGAGAAGTATTATGAGAAAGCCATGAAAAGCCTTCAGGCTCTGGAACTGCCAGGGCAGCAGGACGACTTGCTGAAGAGGATTCTGGATAAAGCGTATGGAGTGTAATTGAAAATTGAAAAAAGAAAGGTTGAAAATTATGAAAACAAAAATAGTATGTATCCTGGGACTGGCGCTGACTGCAGCAGTCCTGACCGCGGGCTGCGGAAACGCGAAGGACACCGCGGGTAAGACAGAGGACAAAGGAAATCAGAGTGCGGGCACAGAGAGCGGCAGTAAAGCGGGACTGGGGATTGTCACAGACCTCTCCAACTCCAAGGCGGCTACGGCGGCTGAGGCAGGACTGGTTCAGACGGATGCCACCATTGCAGCTGTGACGGTAGATGCTCAGGGAAAGATTGTCACCTGTACCATTGATTCGGTTCAGGCCAAGGTTGCTTTTGACGGAACAGGAAAGATCACTGGGGATGTGAGCGCGGCGGTTCCCTCCAAGCAGGAGCTGGGAGAGGGATATAAGATGAAAGCTGCCTCATCCATCGGCAAGGAGTGGAACGAGCAGGCGGATGCGTTTGCTGCTTACTGTATCGGGAAGACGGCGGAGGAAGTGACCGGGATCGCGGTGACGGAGAAAGGAACGGCGGCGGACGCTGATCTGGCTGCGTCTTGTACGGTACATATCGGCGTGTTCCAGGAGGCGGTGGCGAAGGCCGTGGAGAACGCAAGGTAAGGGGTAGCCTCAGAAGAAGGATAAGAGAAGCAAAGGGCCGCCCCGGGGAAGGGGTATGCCCAGGATAGAAGCAAAGGGTCGCTCCGGGGAAGGGGTATGCCCATATCAGACGCGCTCTCGCTCCGTGCACAAACGTAGCGGACACTAACCTCGCAGACCGTTTCTCGGCCTGCTCGCTAAGTGCCGACGTTTTGCAAGGGTCTGATATGGGCATACCCCTTCCCCGGAGCTTCGTTGTTGGCAAGTGTAGGCATACCCCTTCTCCGGAGCTGTGTTGTTTGCAGATGAGGGTATACTTTTTCTATGGAATTTTTACTAATGAAAGAAAGACAGAGAGGAATGATACTATGAGATTCGGAAGAAAAAGGATTTGGGCGGCGGCAGGGGTAGTGATTGGGATACTGGTGCTCTCTTCAGTTACGTATTTGCGGGGGAAGCAGCAGATGAATCGTTATTCGGCTACTTTTCTGGGGGTGTTTGATACGGTTACAGAGGTTGTGGGGTATGCAGACAGTGAGGAGGAGTTTACGCGTCAGGTGGCATTGCTGAAAGGGAAGCTTACGGAGTATCATCGGCTTTATGATATTTATCATGAATATGAGGGAATCAATAATATAAAGACGGTCAATGACCATGCGGGGGTGGCTCCGGTGCAGGTGGATCGGGAGATTATTGATCTGCTGGAGTATGGCAGGCAAATGTATGAGATGACGGGCGGGAAGAATAATATTGCTATGGGGAGTGTGCTTTCTATCTGGCATGATTACCGGGAGGAGGGGAATTTGGATCCGGAGCAGGCCAGGCTTCCGGAGCGGGAGCTGTTGGAGGAAGCAGGGATGCATACGGATATGGATCAGATGATTATTGATGAAGAAAAGAGCACCGTCTATCTGGCGGATAAAGAGATGTCTCTGGATGTGGGGAGCATTGGGAAGGGGTATGCTGTGTTGAAGACGGTGGAATATGCCAAGAGTCTTGGCATGGAGCGTATGCTGCTGAGTGTTGGGGGGAATATTTCCGCAATCGGAGGAAAGGTTACGGGTGAGAGCTGGCATCTTGGGATTCAGAATCCGGATAGGGAGAGCGAGCAGGCGTATGTGCGGACGGTGGAGGCGAAGGATGTCTGCGTGGTCACAAGCGGGGATTATCAGCGGTATTACACGGTGGATGGAGAACGCTACTGCCATATTATCGATCCGGATACGTGGATGCCGGCCAGGGATTTTTCTTCTGTTACGATCATTGCGCCTGATTCCGGGACGGCGGATGGTCTGACTACGGCGGTTTTCTGCATGTCCTACCAGGAGGGGCGCAAGCTGATCGCCGGCATGGAGGAGGCGGAGGCCATGTGGATCTTCACGGATGGGAGTATCCGGTATTCGGATGGGTTTGAGGGGTATATTGTAAAATAGTTTCTTTTGAAAAAAATGTAGTATCTCTTTCTGGCAGAGTACTTCACAAAAAATTTATAAATCGTTCACGGGATTCCCTATTGTTTAAATGCCCATAAAGTGGTAGAATATGAGGTAGTCTGTTTTTATGAAACAAGAAACAGGAACAAGATAGGAGCGAACATATGGGAGTCATTCAAAAAATCTTCGGTACTCACAGTGAACGGGAGTTAAAGCTGGTCTATCCGATTGTGGATAAGATCGAGGCACTCCGGCCCGTAATGCAGGGGCTGACTGATGAGCAGTTGAGAGACAAGACAAAGGAATATAAAAAGAGGCTGGCAGAGGGGGCGACGCTGGATCAGCTGCTTCCGGAAGCCTACGCAACCGTTCGGGAGGCAGCGAAGAGAGCCATTGGGCTGGAGCATTATCGCGTGCAGCTCATCGGCGGTATTGTACTTCACCAGGGTCGTATCTCTGAGATGAAGACCGGTGAAGGAAAGACGCTTGTGTCCACCCTGCCGGCGTA
>CABQGZ010000431.1 GCA_902463835.1 uncultured Lachnospiraceae bacterium | reverse complement strand
TTGGGAGGATACTTGCCCGCAAACATAATTGAGAGATTTTCGTATTGCGTTTGATAAAGACAATCTTTGACGGACGTCAGTCCTGTCAGCACCTCGCTCAATCCCGCAGGGTTTTCCGCAGTGGTGTTCCGCCCAGCCATAACCGATTTACGCATATCTGCATCAATGACTAACACACGCTTATCCAATTCCGCAAGACTTTTGGCCAGCTGAAGCGTAATCGTTGTTTTGCCTTCATTCTCATTGCAGCTTGTAATCACGACAGTACAGATATCCTGACCACAGAATTGCAAATTGGTTCGCAATGTCTTAAATGCCTCCTGAGTAAAGAAGTCCTTTTTCCCTGGAAGTTTTAAGGTCGTCTTTACAGATGATCCATTTTCCAAAACTGTTTTCTCCATTTTATTTATCTTCTACCTCCTGCTTGGTCGGGGCCTTATACGCTGCATATGTTTTGTAATAGCCATATTTTCCGGCCTTTTTACCATCCACATTCGGGATGTTACCCAGTACGCTAAGGCCAAGGTATCTCTCAGAAAAAACACATACATCAAAACAGCAGCAACAATACCAGCAAAAGCAAATGTGATTATCCGCGTACTGTTACAGGGATCGGGATCCGTTGTTCCAAACTCATAGAGATTTACCTGCTGGAATCCCATCGCGTCTTCAATTCGCTGTGAACCAATGGTGCAGATTCGATCTACGATGCGTTTTGCCAGTTCAGGAGAATCCGCTTTCACGGTCACCTCGAGAATACGAGTGTCCTCCGGATTAGAAGTGGAAACACAGTCGTATAGGTCCTCGTACTCCATGTCCAGATTTAGGCTTCTGATAACTTCATCCAAAACAGTATGGCTCTTTAGGAGGTAGGTGCAGTCGTTTACAACCTTTAAGGCTAAGGAGAAATCGGAGTTTGTGTCACTGGCGTTTGCGCTGTCTGCCTGACGCAGAATGTAGAGGGTTGCGGTAGAGGCATATTGCGGAACAAATGTCATGCGGTTGAATACCAAAAGACCGCAACAGCAAATGCAGGCTGCGAGTATAATGGCCCATAGACGGCGGACGAATATTCCCCACAGGTCTTTCAGGGTGACTGTTTTTAGATTCGTGTTCTGATTCATGCTTAAGAAAAGTCCTTTCTTACGGCCTCACCACGCAACAAACAGATTGCGTTATCGCAGCATAGAGCCGCAGCATAGTCTGTACTGTGTTTCTTGTTGATGTAGTTGAAACACGTAAACATTTCAGGTGGACGAGACGTACAGTTGTGTGCATCTGAGGAAAAAAGATCGATAAGTCCCAGGGACAGAAGCTTTCGGCACTGACGCTGGACAAGCAAGCCAAACCCACGAAACAGGGACTGTGTATCCGCTTGGAGTATCACGCCATTGCGCCAGAACGATTGGATTACAGGAATTTTTCCGTGAAGGGATCGATAGCGCTCGACATGTGCGAGAATGGGAATATAACCTGCGTTTAACAAGGCATGAAGACCGTTTCCAATTACTTTTTCAGGCGCTGTTTCCGAGAAGTCTACCAGCACATATCTTGTACCGTTGACTGTTCTGCAAACACCCTGTCGTAGCCAAGACACACATTCCGGTTCATACCGGAGTTCGTTCCCAAAATACAGCGACATATCCGGATATGTTTTCCGCACATAGTCCGACAGGCGCTCGAATGCCGCGTTTGCCTTGTCATAGTTGTCTCCAAAGTAGCCGGGGTGGAAGTGTGGCGTACAACAAAGCACCCGTGTGCCAGTTTGATAAGCCGCATCTAAAATAGTGTGCATCTCATCTTCGTCTTTTGCACCGTCGTCCACTCCAAACAAAAGGTGTATGTGAATATCTGCAAACGCCATTTATCCGTCCTTCCTCCAAACCATTTTATTCACGACGCCGGTATAGCTCTGGATGATCCTTGCAACCTTCATGGACACATTTTCGGCGGTATAATCCGCCACCGGCGTGCCGAAGCAGCCCTCCCGCTGCATCCCGACGGCCATTTCCACCGTTTGCAACAGCGACTCCGCGTCGATTCCGGCCAGCACGAAGCATCCGGTGTCCAGCGCCTCGGGGCGCTCGGTGGAGGTTCGGATGCTGATCGCCGGGAAGGGTTTTCCCACGGAGAGGAAAAAGCTGGCCTCCTCCGGCAGGGTCCCGCTGTCGGAAACCACCGCGAAGGCGTTCATCTGGAGACAGTTATAATCGTGAAAGCCCAGGGGCTCATGGGCAATTACGCGGGGGTCCAATTGAAATCCCGTCGCCTCCAGCCGCTTCCGGCTCCTCGGATGGCAGGAGTAGAGAATGGGCATATCATATTTCGCAGCCATGGCGTTGATTGCCGTGAACAACTGAAAAAAGTTCCGGTCTGTATCGATGTTTTCCTCCCGGTGCGCCGAGAGCAGAATGTACTGTCCCTTGGTCAGACCCAGACGCCGGTGGATATCACTGCCTTCGATCTTGTCCAGATTGGCGTGCAGCACCTCCGCCATGGGACTGCCGGTTACAAAGGTGCGCTCCTTCGGCAGGCCGCACTCCATCAGATACCGGCGTGCGTGCTCCGAATAGCAGAGATTGACGTCGCTGATGATGTCTACGATGCGGCGGTTGGTCTCCTCCGGCAGGCACTCATCCTTGCAGCGGTTCCCGGCTTCCATATGGAAAATCGGAATGTGCAGTCGCTTGGCGCCGATCACGGAAAGGCAGGAGTTTGTATCGCCCAGCACCAGCACGGCATCGGGCTTTTCCCGCACCATCAGCTTGTAGGAGCGTTCCACGATATTCCCGATGGTAGCTCCCAGGTCATCGCCTGCGGCATCCAGATAAAAGTCCGGTGCCCGGAGACCCAGGTCGTCAAAAAACACCTGATTGAGGGTGTAGTCATAGTTCTGACCGGTATGGACCAGGATCTGATCAAAGTACCGGTCGCAGCATTTTATGGTGGCGGACAGCCGGATGATCTCCGGCCGGGTGCCGATGATCGTCATCAGCTTCAGCTTTCCCATGGTCAGACCTCCTCAAAGTAGGTATCCGGGTGGCCGGGGTCAAACGGCTCGTTGGCCCACATGACCGTCACCAGATTTTCCGTTTCACTGAGATTGATGATGTTGTGGGTATAGCCCGGCAGCATATGGACGGCTTCGATTTTTTCTCCGGACACCTCGAACTCCACCAGCTCACCGGTATTCAGATTCCGCTCCCGAATCAGCCCGTGTCCGGCCACCACCATGAAAAATTCCCACTTGCTGTTGTGCCAGTGCTGTCCCTTGGTAATGCCGGGCTTTGAGATGTTCACGGAGACCTGGCCGCAGTTCTCCGTTTTCAACAGTTCCGTGAAGCTGCCCCGCAGGTCCACATTCATCTTCAGCGGGAACGCGGTCTTTTCCGGCGGCAGATAGGAAAGATAAGTGCTGTAGAGCTTTTTGGCGAAACTGCCCGCCGGGATTTCCGGCAGCAGCAGGGTCTGCGGCTGGTGGTGGAAGGTCCGGAGCAGGCGGACGATCTCGCCCAGGGTCTCGTGGTGGGTGACCGGGACGCTGCAATACGCCCCCTCCGTCCGGTGGGGATGGCCCTCCACGGCGTTCAGGATCTCCTCCACCAGGTCGTCCACGTAAACCAGCTCCAATTCCACCGCCGGGTCGGAAACGGTGATGGGCAGGTCACGGGCGATGCTGTGGCAGAAGGTGGCCACGGCGGAATTGTAGTTGGGGCGGCACCACTTGCCGAACAGATTCGGCAGACGGTAGACCAGTCCGTCCGTGCCGGTTTCCCGTGCGTGGGCAAAGAGTAGCTCCTCCGCCGCCTTTTTGGACTGGCCGTAGGGGCTCCCGGCAAAACGTCCGGTCAGGCTGGCCTGAATGGACGAGGACAGCAGCACCGGGCAGCGGTTATCGCTTTCCCGAAGCATCCCCAGCAGAGTGCGGGTGAAGTCCCTATTCCCGGCCGCAAATTCTTCCGGGTCCTTAGGCCGGTTCACAGCTGCCAGA
>CABQGZ010000430.1 GCA_902463835.1 uncultured Lachnospiraceae bacterium | reverse complement strand
CAAACGCGCAGCTAAAGGGCATACGAAAGGTAACCCTTGCCCCGGGAGAACAGCGGGAGATTGCAGTGCATCTGTCCTGGAACGCGTTTTCCTTGTGTGACAGGGAAGGAATACGAAAGGTGGAGCCGGGAACATATTTGGTATACATTGGAGGCAGTCAGCCAGATAGGGAAAGTGAAAGGCTTACTGGAACCGCTATTCTGGAACTGGTGGTGGAAGTGTAACTGTTCAGCACGCATTCATTCATTAAAAAATAGCAAAAATTGAGAATACGATAGCAATATCTAAAAAGCAAAAAAAAGCTGTTTTTGATATAGTTGTCTTATCAAAAAAATTGGAGAGGAAAAGATTGGAGGAAATCGTATGAAGTTAAAAAAACTTATGGCAACACTGTTGATGGTATCTATGGTGGCAGGAAGCTTTACCGGCTGCGGCAGTACGGCAGGTACGTCGGGGGGAAAAGAGCCAGGCAAGGCAGAGGGGGGAAAAGGCGACAAGCCGGTGATCAATGTGTGGGCATTTACCGACGAAGTGCCGAAGATGATTGAACGGTATCAGAAGCTGCATCCTGACTTCGGATACGAGGTAAAGGCAACTATCATTGCCACCACAGACGGCGCTTATCAGCCGGCGTTGGATCAGGCACTGGCAGCAGGGGGCGATGAGGCTCCGGATATCTACTGTGCGGAAGCTGCGTTTGTCTTGAAGTACACCCAGGGAGATGCCAGCCAGTACGCGGCTCCTTATGAGAGCCTTGGAATCGATGTGGCGTCGAAGGTAAAGGAAGCGGACATTGCCCAGTATACCATAGACGTAGGAACGAATGGGGACGATAAGCTGGTGGGCTTAGGCTATCAGGCAACGGGAGGCGCTTTTATCTATCGTCGTTCCATCGCCAAACAAGTCTGGGGAACGGATGACCCTGTGGAAGTTGGTAAGAAGATCGGATCCGGAACAAATTCGTGGAATCAGTTCTATCAGGCGGCGGAGGAGCTTTCTGCAAAAGGCTGTGCCATTGTGTCCGGTGACGGAGATATCTGGCATGCGGTGGAAAACAGCTCGGATAAAGGCTGGATCGTAGACGGAAAACTGAATATAGATCCCAAGAGGGAAGAATTCTTAGAGCTCTCCAAAGAGCTGAAGGATAAGGGCTATCACAATGATACCAGAGACTGGCAGGATGCTTGGTTTGCTGATATGAAGGGTGAGGGCGCGAAGCCGGTGCTTGGATTTTTTGGTCCTGCATGGCTGATTAATTATACGCTTGCCAAGAACAGCGGAGGCGAGAAGCCGGGCGAGGGTACATACGGCGACTGGGCAGTATGCCAGTCACCCATCGGATTTTTCTGGGGCGGCACCTGGATCCTGGCTAACAAGGATACCAAAGTGAAGGAAGGCGTGAAGGATATCATCGAGTGGATCACCCTGGACTGCTCCAAGGATGGACTGCAGTATATGTGGGCCAACGGAACGCTGAACGGTGAAGGAGGAACGAAGGATGCGGTGGCGTCCGGTACCGTCATGAACATGTCCGACGGCTCCCTGGATTTCCTGGGCGGGCAGAATATGTTTGAGGTATTTGTTCCGGCCAATCAGTTTGCCAACGGCACTAACCTGACACAATTTGATGAGAACATCAACACCTACTGGCGCGATCAGGTGCGGGAATATACCTCCGGGAATAAATCTCACGAAGAGGCCGTAAAGGATTTCAAACAGCAGGTGGCAGATAATCTTGCTCTGCCGGTGAAGTAGAATACGGCATCGAAGGAAGATCAGCTTGAGGGGAATGTATCCGGGCAGGCGGAGGCGAACAGGAGGAGAAATCATGAGGCGAAAACACACGGGCTATGCAAAATACGGATATCTTTTTTGCGCGCCATTTACGATAGCATTTCTTATTTTTTCGCTGTATCCGATCATCTATACGGCGGGAATCGGATTTACGGATCTGAAGGGATTGGGCGTCAGGGATTTTCATATCCTCAAGGATCCATTTGAGAATTTTAAGGCGGTACTTGCCAACGGCTCTTTCCAGACTGCTTTTGGAAATACGATAAAAATCTGGATGATGAATTTTATTCCGCAGATCGCGTTGGCATTGCTTTTGGCGGCATGGTTTACTGACCGGCGGAGCAAGATAAAAGGGATGGGATTCTTCAAAGTAATATTTTACATGCCGAATATTATTACGGCGGCCACCATCGCGATTCTGTTCAACGCGCTGTTCGGATATCCCATGGGACCGGTGAACGATCTGTTCATGAGTCTGGGATTGGCCGAGCGGCCCGTGGAGTTTTTGGCCAGCAAGGCGGTGGCTCAGGGAATTGTGGCCTTTATCCAGTTCTGGATGTGGTACGGTTACACTATGATCATACTGATCTCCGGAGTTCTTGGCATAAGTCCCGAGATTTTTGAGGCGGCTGAGGTGGACGGCGCCGGAAAGTTCCAGACCTTTTTCCTGGTGACGCTGCCGAATCTGCGGACGATCCTGTTGTTTACGCTGGTGACCAGTCTGATCGGCGGGCTGCAGATGTTTGACATTCCCAAGCTGTTTCTATTGGGAGGACCGGACAATGCCACATTGACCACCAGTGTGTTTATCTACAACCAGGCCTTCAGCGGGAGTTACCTCTACAACCGGGCTGCGGCGGCCAGCATGATCATGTTCGTGATCATCTGCATGGCGTCGGCGGTTCTGTTCTTCTTCCTGAGAGACAGGGATGAGGCACAGCAGGCAAAAGAGTTCCGGCAGCAGGCGCGGGAGTACCGAAGAAAAATGAAAGGGAGGGAGCAGCATGGATGAGAGTCGTAGAAGACACCGAGGGTTTGGACACGGCAGGCCCAGGAAAAGTTGGGGCAAGATAATCATTTATATTGTGTGCATCCTGCTTGGGGCTTTGAGCATTCTGCCTTTCTGGATCATGCTTATGAATGCCACCCGGTCCACCACCGAGATTCAGCAGCATGCCATTGCCTTTCTGCCGTCTACATATACTTTAAAAAATCTGGGGATTTTGCTGGGAAAAAGCTTTCATCCGGTGCGGGGATTCTTCAATTCCCTGCTGATCTCCACGGGGGCTACGGTATGTGCAGTATACTTTTCCACGTTGACCGCTTACGGGCTGGTGGTTTACAACTGGAAGCTGAAACGGCAGTTTTTTGCTTTTATCATGGCAATCATGATGATACCGGCCCAGGTGACGATGATCGGATTCTATCAGATGGTATACCGGATCCACATGACAAACAATTTTTCCATGTTGATCCTGCCGGCCATCGCATCGCCGGCTATGGTGTTCTTCATGCGGCAGTACATGATGCCGGCGCTTTCCATGGAGATCATACAGTCCGCCCGGATCGACGGTGCGGGAGAGTTCTACATCTTCAACCGGATCGCGCTGCACATTATGAAGCCGGCCATTGCCACCCAGGCCATCTTCAGCTTTGTATCCAGCTGGAATAATCTGTTCACACCGCTGGTACTGCTGACGGATCAGGATAAATACACCATGCCCATCATGGTGAGCCTGCTTCGGGGAGACATCTACAAGACCGAGTACGGCTCCGTCTATCTGGGGCTCGCATTGACGGTGCTGCCGCTGATTGCAGTGTATCTGCTTTTGTCCCGCTACATCATTGCGGGGGTGGCCCTTGGGAGTGTCAAAGGGTGAGGTCTTAACTCCATATTTTTGAAAAAGGGCAGACAGCCTATCCTTTCTTAGCGTGAGGGTGGTTGTCTGTTCTTTTTCACGCTGCGGTGAATCTGTGCTATCTTTGGCGTTGTTCCAATGCCAGTCCGATCAATCGATCAGTGTGGTCAGCCATGAACAGAGGAATGTTCAGCACATCATCGTTCAGCTTCAGATTATTCAGAGAGAAGCGCACACGGAGTTTGACTTTATCTGGGAATAGTTCCTAGAGCTTCCTGCATGGCAGAAACATCCTTTGTCTCTGTCCACATTAACACAGATTCATGCCTCACATTTTTAT
>CABQGZ010000429.1 GCA_902463835.1 uncultured Lachnospiraceae bacterium | reverse complement strand
CGTAGTTGGTCTTGTTCTCAATGAACGTGATGCACCGGATGGCGGTCAGGTCGATTTCCGCAATGAAATCCACCAGCGTGCCGGGTACGGCCAGCCCATACGGCGCGGCGCCAATACAAATACACCCTTGATTGGTCCGGATATTGCAGTTTCCGGCAAGCTCATAAAGCTCCGGGCGGGCATAGATGCCTAAGTATGCCAGCTGTTCTCTTTCCCCCAATTTGTTTTCATCGCAGGCAATCGCTAACTCTGTGTCATATTTCCTTGCAATGGTCAAAAACAAATCGCGTACATTTCGCTCAAAGTACTTTGTGTCGGAAAAGCACCTGCTGCTGAAGGCCCGCATGGTTATGCTGCCGGACAGTGCGGCATACTCACGAAACGCGCAGAGCAGATCGCGCAAAATCGCGGTATCCTTTTTGCAGAATGCCGGAACCTTCATTTCCTCATCGGCGGACTTGCAGACGTCGTCCCTCCAGGCCGCGATCCAGGGAACCGCAGCGCCGCCCAGGCCAGCGCGAACCGCGTCAGTGACCTGCTTTGCCCTCACCCGGGGATGCACTCGTTCAGCCGCGGCATAGCACGGCATGATCCGGTCCAAGCGCAGCACAACGGCCGAAAGCACGGGACGCCCCTTTACCCACTCAAGCTGCACCAGATGCTGCTTTTCAAGCTCCAGGGCCGCTTCGTTATAGGAATCCCGTATACCCGCGTCCTCATAGATGTACTCAGGCAGTTCTTTCTTTTCCACTTTCAGCATGACCCGTCGGGTGGATGCCCCGGGTTCGGAGAGATGCCTGCTGTTTTCGTACTTGTCCAACAGCCGGTTCAGAATCATCCTCTGTTCTGTCATGGAGCAATCTCCTTGCCGAAGGGCAGAATGTGCATACTGTACTTGTCTTTGTTCACCAGCAGCGTGCGGTCCGCAATCGGCATAATATCCGAAACCTTATCAGGCGGCGTGCAGATAATGGCCTGCAGGCCCATCTTTCGCAGAAGGCGGACGCTTTCAATAATGCGGTCACTGTCCATCTTATTGAACGCCTCGTCAAACACCGCCAGTCGAACGGTGTTGCCAAAGCTGGAGGTGTCGTTGACGCGATAAAGCTGGGCGAATGACGCCAAAACCGCAATATAGAAAGGAGTCTGCGTTTCGCCGCCGGATTTTGTGTTCAGCGTCTGCGAAAGCAGCTGCTTTGCTCCATTCTGGTCGGTCGTTTCCAGGTCGAACTTCAGGTAAGTCCTGAAGTCTGTATATCGCTGGATGTTTTCCTGCAATTCGCTCTGTTTTCTGGCATTCAGCTGTGTATCGTCCGCCATGGTGATCTGGCTGAACAGCTTTTCTATCAGCTGGCCATACTTCTCCTGGAACGGCAGCGCAAACAAGCCCATGTCTCCTTCCATAAGCTCCGGAGCCATGATCATGTCGTAGTATTCTGCGTAATCCGGATTGCGCTCCACGCGGAACTGGTAACGATCTGTGCCAAACTGCGCCTGACGCAGTGCGCGGTTCAGGTTTCTCACCTGATCCTGCACCTGGTCGATGCTGGATTTCAATTTTGCCAGGAAATCATTCTGGAATTGCTCCATGGCGCTCTCCCGCGCCGTTATGATCTTTTCGCGGTACCGGGGCAGCTCGCTTTCCTCCAGAAGTCTTTGCTCCGCTTCGTATTCGTCATTGTCCACGGACTCGACGCGGAAAGAGCACGGCTTGAACGAGTCATTGTATTTTCTGCGCGCGTCAAACAGCTTTTTTTGCGCGGCGTCCCGCTCATTGACGCTTTGTTCCAGGCGGCTGCCGAAGTTCTTGTGGACAACATCCGCCCGCTTCAAGCGGTCAAGCTCCTTTTGATACCGGGGAATGCCGGTGTTTTCCCGGTATTCGGGAGAAAACTCCGCCTCAATACGGTCCCCCACATAGGTCAGCTGCCGGTAATGATCCGGCAGCACCTCATAGTCCAGCCGGTGAATACGATCCTCAAGATGGCCGATCTGATTATGTTCTTCGTCTTTTTCCCTGTTCAGCACTATGATCTCAGTCCCCAGCGCGGAAATCGTACGGCGCTGTTCGTCCAGCCACAGGAGATCCAGCTTGGAAAGCTGCTGGTCGATGGCGGCCACCTCATTGGTGATCTCCATACCCCGCAGGTATGCGGTCTGCTTTTCCGCCACGGTGTTCTGAACAAAGAAATGCGTAAACAGCGGTTCCTTTGCCTGCGTCAAAAGCTGACGGATGGGGGCCCGGTTCTGCAGCTCATCTTCGATCTGTTTCAGCTCGCCCTCCAATCGGGAAATGCGCAGGTTCACTGCCCGGCGGCCGATGAATGCGTTGTCCATCCATTCCCGCCGAATGGAGCGGGCCACATAGCCCTGATAGAGCATGCCGTCCGCGGTAATGGCCGTCCTGAAACTGCGCAGCTGGTCGGCTCTGTCGCAGCACACCACGCGTCCCAGCAAGTAATCCATATAGCTGCGCGCCAGCGGGTTCTCCGTCTCCACTTTCTTCGCAAGGCTGTCGTCCCGGGGACGGATGGCCTCCCGTTCACGGAGCTTACCAATATCCACCAGTCCGAAGGACGCAGAGCCGAAATCTCTTTTGATCCGGTTAAAAACAGGCAGCGCTCTTTGGTAGTAGGCCGGGTCGATCAGCAGGTAAAACTTCTGCGCATGAAGATAGCCCTCTACCGCTCCGCGCCAGCGTTCATCTGCAACCTCCAGCACGTCCGCCAGAATATTGATTGTAACAGGGCTTCCCACCTGACGCTCCAGTTCATCGGCCAATCTCTTTTCAAACGGCAGCAATCCCCGTGGGTAGTCTTTGATATTTCTCCGGAGATCGGCAAGGACAGCGCGTTTCTGGTCCTGCTGCCCTTTCAGTTCCGCCAGACGGTCTTCTATTTTGTGCCGGGCGTCCCGGACTGCTTCCGAAAACACCGCAGCCGCCTGCCGGGCATCTTCAAAAGGCGCCAGGGAATGGGAAAACATCTCATGGTTTTCCGACGCGAAAACCGCATATGCCTGCAGGACGTCCCGGGCCGCTTCCTGCACAGGCAAAAGGGACTCCCCTGCTTCCTGCTCCAGTATCGCACTGCACAGGTTATTCAGCCGAAGCGCTTCCTTTTTGATTTCCTGAGCCAGGGATTGCATCTCCCGATGCAGCTGTTCCCGCTCATCCAGCAGGGCCTGTTTCCGGCCGCGCAGCTTCTCCTCCTCCTGGAATACGCTGCTCTGCGCACAAGCCAATTCAAGCTCGCGCCGGCGGTCCTCTTTCTGCGTGATCTGCGTTGTGATTTCTCGGATCCTCTCCTCGGCGTCGGTTAAATTTGCGGTACAATCCGCCTTTTCCTGCTCGAGGCGGTGAATCTGAGACTGTATGATCTCCTTCTGGGCCCACAGCACCAAAAAGGACTGCACCTGCCAGCGGTCGATGGCCTGATGCATTTCGCGATATAGTCTGCCAATCTCCTGCAGGGCGGCCAGCTTCTCCTCCTGCCGCTGCGCCAGCAGCTCGTGGCGCTTATAATCCCGGATATTCTGCTGCATGGCCTCAATATCAGGCTTATCCGGTATGTCACAGATATTCTCCGTGATAAATTTCTGGATATCCACGATTGGCCGGAAGGACACCGCTTTTTTCATCATCCGGAGGACCTGTTCATTGTGAACGTTCCAGCGGGAGAGCATATTCCGGCGATATTCCTTCTGCGTATCATAGATTTCCGCCCTGGCATAGTTCTGCTTCAGATAGCGGCGCAGTGCGGGAATCTCCATTGCCGCATCATTTTCAATAAAGCAATTTTCCGGCAGAGTGCCCACATAAATGAAAAAGCGTTCCTGCCTGCTGCCGTCACTGCGGCAATCGAAAACAACACCGGTGACGAAGCTGGTCCCTTCCACCTCATCCTGAAATTCGCAGGCGATGTAGCTGGAGAAATCTTTTCCGCGGCGGGAATTTGGGTTATTTTCGTCCATATCCGCCCGAAGATAACCGTCCAGCGTGCGCTGGGAATTTTCATTGGCGG
>CABQGZ010000428.1 GCA_902463835.1 uncultured Lachnospiraceae bacterium | reverse complement strand
TGCCTGCCCTGCAACGGTTTTTTTCTTTCCCCGTCTTGCGGGGCAGGATCGCTTGTCTTATTTGGTTTAGGTTTGTTCCTGTTCGGCTGCCTCTTTCAGCCGTGAAAAGCTCTCATCGCTGATGATGTGTTCAATCCGGCAGGCGTCAGCCTCCGCAGTCCTGGGGTCAACGCCTGCGGCGATAAGCTGCTCGGTAAAGAAGCAGTGACGCTCGTAGATTTTTTCGACAACCTCGCGGCCTACATCGGTCAGATGGAGAAAATGATCTTCGTCCATAGTGAGAAAGCCGCCGTCCCGCAAGGTAGCCACTGCATTGCACACGCTGGGTTTTGACACCTCCATGTGCCGGGCTACATCTACGGAGCGTACCATACCGAGTTTCTTTTGGAGAACAAGGATGGTTTCCAGGTAGTCCTCCCCGGACGCATGAAGTTTCATCTGAACCTCCTTTACTGAGCCAGCTTCCAGCCGATGGCCTCCTGTCTGGCCGATACAAAATCGGCATACAGGCCCTTTTGCTGGATTAGCTCCGCATGAGTGCCGCGCTGGACGATATGAGCGTTGTCCAGTACAAGGATCTGATCAGCGTTGAGGACGGTTTTCAGACGGTGGGCAATCATGATGATAGTCTTGTCATGGGTCAGTGCCTCAATAGCACGCTGCAATTCATCCTCATTCTCCGGATCAACACTGCTTGTCGCCTCGTCCAAAATGATGATGGGTGCGTCCTTCAGCATGGCGCGGGCGATGGAAATCCGCTGTTTCTCGCCGCCGGACAAAGTACCGCCTCCCTCGCCAATCACGGTGTCATAGCCATCCGGCAGGGCAGAAATAAAGTCATGGCAGCAAGCCTTCTTCGCCGCCTCAACTACCTGCTCATGGGTGGCGTCCGGGCAGCCAAACTTGATATTGTTCTCAATCGTATCTGCAAAGAGGTATACGCTCTGGAACACCATCGAGATATTCTTCATCAGGCTGTCCAGCTTAAAATCCCGTACATCCGTACCGCCTATGGTAATCTTCCCGGCATTCACATCCCAAAAACGGGCAATCAGGTTGCACATCGTTGTCTTACCTGCCCCAGAAGGGCCTACAATGGCTGTAGTCGTTTTTTCAGGGATAGAAAAACTAACATGGTCTAAAATCTTTCGAGTTGAATAGGAAAAATCCACATTATCAAAGACAATATTTGTGTCCTGCGGCGTAATATCTGTACCCTTTTCGTCCATGACTGGCGTATTATCCACAGAATTTGCGGTATCAATCGAAGATGCCAGCATCTGCAACATCGTAATCTGACTACCAGCGCTTTCAAGATTGTTGAACACAGTGAAGGACAGAACAACAAAAAGGATGCCATACACAAAAGAAAATGCGTTGATAGTATAAAGATAAATGGACAGTATCAGTAAAATCGTGCTAAAAATCCGCACTATAAGCTGTTGCAGCGCAATGTAAGGAGCTACTGCATAAACCAGCTTCAAATTGCCTTTGTTGCTATCCCGAATAGCAGCAGCAATAGATTGGGAACTATCCTTTTCAAAACCAAAGGATTTTACCACACCCATGCCTTGGATGTATTCCAAAACAGCTTCTACTAATCCCCTCTGTGCGCTCTGCCTTTTTTCTGCTGTGGAAGTCGATTTTCGAGTAGCTGCTTCTGTCACCAGCAGGTAGCAGACAACACCAACCAGAGCGACAAGTCCAAGCTGCCAATTAAAAAGAAGCAGGAACAGAATAAGAACAACAGAATTGAAGAAGCCTCCAATCATATTGACTAATGCCACGGGTGCTGAACTTTCTACATCCCCTAATGTCGTGGTTACAATGCCGGTTATCGTACCGATATTATTCTTGTTGAAGTAGCCCATCGGAATATAGCGGAGGCGATCACCAATCGAAATACGCTTATCAGCTACCATGCCATATCCTACTACCGTCTGCTCATTCATGGAAAAGAAGGATGAGAAAATCCGTCCGGCGATGGAAAGCATCATCATACCCAGCGCCAGCCATACAGAAGTAAGACTGTGGTTATCCGAAGCCAAAGCGTCTACAATGAAGTAGAGTGCGCCAAACTGAAATGACGCAAAAATACCGTTAAGAAAGGAAAAGAACAATGATTTTTTCAAAAGCCCTTTCCGATTGCCTGCAAATGCAAATATTTTCTTTAATGTGCCAAGCATGAAACCACCTCCTTACGCTTCATCTCTTGCACCAATGTGCGCCTGCCACATATCCTTGTAAAGCGGACAATGAGCCAGTAATTGTTCATGGGTGCCTTGTGCTTCAATATTTCCTGCATTGACTATCACAATGTTATCTGCGCCTGTGATTGTAGAAAGCCGATGGGCAATTACAATCAGTGTCTTTCCGGCAGTTAATGCAGAAATTGCTTTCTGGACGATTGCTTCATTCTCTGGATCAATGAAAGCTGTTGCCTCGTCTAAAATCACAATGGGAGCGTCTTTCAGCATAGCGCGGGCAATGGCAATTCGCTGGCGCTCGCCGCCGGAAAGCTGGGAGCCGCTGCTGCCGACAATCGTTTCATAACCTTTATCCAGTCCACGAATAAAGCTGTCACAGCCGCTTCGGATTGCTGCTTTTTCAACTTCTTTATCAGATGCGCCTGGTTTTCCCATACGGATATTTTCACGGATACTGCGGTTAAACAGGTAGTTGTCCTGGGATACATAGGAAATTTGTTCCGAAAGCTGTGACAACGGAACCTCTGTCAGCTCATGACCACCCAAAGTAATGCTGCCGCTGGTAACATCCCAATACCCGGCAATTAGTTTTGCAATCGTAGACTTGCCGGAACCGGAAGGCCCCACAAAGGCGGTCATCGTTCCGGGGCGGATGGAAAGATTTATGCCATGCAAAACTTCCTGCTGTTTATCATAAGAAAAAGATACATTCTTGAGTTCAATTTCTAAATCACCAAACGCAACAGGCTTATTGGCATGGTGAAGTTCTTCGGCCTTTAAGATACTGTCGATTTCCTCTGTATTTTTTCCCAGCATAGCCAAAGAGCCGGTGAAAGAAAAAGCCTCCATGATTGGCCCCACAAGTCCAAGGGAAAAGATAACCGCCGCCATAAAGGTCACGGTTTCCAAACTGCCGGAAAGCCAAAGAGCCATACCGCCTGGAAGAACGCTTAAAAGTACGGATGGGATCACTGCATTATAAGAACACATGGTTTTCTGGCTGTTAGCCATCCATTTTATGTAGTAATCTGCATTGCCCCGGACAGCATCCGCATATTTCTCATAGGAACCTGCCGACTGGCTGAATGCTTTGACTACCTCAATACCGCCGATATACTCTACAACAGCGTCTGCCATTTTCTTGCTGGCGGCCATTGCACCTGCGCCTTCTGTGGCATAGTTCCGCATACCGATTGACATAATGACCAACCCGATAAACAGGGTTGCCAGGGAAAGGAGCGCCATCCGCCAATCCAAAACGAACAGGTACACAATGATAAACAGCGGTACCAACATATTTGAGGTCATTTCCGGCAGGAGATGGGCAAACGGCACTTCCATACCTTCTATCCGGTCAACAATAATGCTTTTATAGTGGCCGGATGGGGTGTCCAAAATCGTTCCCATTGGAACCTTTGCGAGTTTTTCCACAACACGCTCCCGCAGATCCCGCAGCGTACTATACGCCGCATTATGGGAAATTACTGTTGACAGGTTTGAAAAAAGCACCTTCCCGCAATATCCGGTCAAAGCCACAAGACATACAGGCAGATATGCAGAGAAGGCAGTCTCTCCTGCGAACATTTTAGAAATGACATTAACAACACAAAAATACGGTATCATCTGGCAGGCCACACCGAGAATTGCCAGGATAATACTGAAAACAAATTTGCCGTGATGAACCTTCCCCCAGCTCCAAAGAGTGCCGAGGGGAGAACCCTTTTTCTGTTCTTTCACAACTTATCAACCTCCTTCTGAAATATTAGCCGACTTCCTGCGCCCGCCCCTCAGTGATTCGGATAATCTTATCACAGCATA
>CABQGZ010000427.1 GCA_902463835.1 uncultured Lachnospiraceae bacterium | reverse complement strand
GTTCAGGTGATTGTGAAAATCGATGATGGGCCGTTTCGCCGCATGCTGGTGGTACAACAGCCTGGCCGTCTCCGTCTCCAGCAGAAAATCCTCATCCATGAAATCTCGCATTTTATATCCTCCACACATTACACATATCGCTCCAGGGTACGCCGCACAGCCCCCGGGCCCGCGATCATCTCCTGAAAATATCCGCACACCTGCTCCGCCAGTCCTGCCTCGTACAGATCGACTCCGAATATCTTGCTGTTTTCCAGCAGCGGCCGCAGCGTTTCTTCTATCTTATCCAATTTTCGTCCCGTCTCGTTCTCTTCCGCAGCGCATGCGCTCCCCCTGCCGATTCCCGCTATGATGTCTGCACCAAAATGCGACGTAAATGACTCTACATAAGGCTTTACAGTGGAAAGCAGCGGATCAGGGCTCAAATCATAAGCCTTTCCGTCATCACCTATCCCCATCAGATAGCGCAGCCAGCCCGCGAACACAAGGGGAATCAGCCTTAGATCCGTCACGTCAAGCTGTCCGCTGGCTATATATGCCTTGATGGTCTCCCCATACCGAATGGCAAGCTTTTGGGAAGTATCCGTAGCGATTCTCTGGGGCGTATCCGGCATGAACGGATTGGGAATCCGCACCTGGAGCACCGTGTCAAGGAATTCCTTCGGATCCAGAATGCCGGGATCTACTACCACAGGAAGACCTTCCCGATATCCGATCCCCTCCACCAGCTTCACCAGGGTCTCGTCCTTCATCTCGTCTGAAATCCGCTCATACCCAAGCAGACATCCAAATACGGCCAGAGCCGTATGCAGCGGATTGAGACAGGTGCAAACCTTCATTTTCTCCACCTTGTCCACCGTCTGACGCTCCGTGAACAGGAAACCGCCTTTCTTCAATGCAGGGCGGCCATTGGGAAAAGCGTCCTCTATCACCAGATACTCACACTCCTCCGCATTGACAAACGGAGCCACATACGTATGTTTTGAAGTGACGATCGGTTCCGGCGCTTCCACGCCGTCTGCCCTCAGCATGTCTTCCACAGACCCGTCCGGCCGGGGCGTGATCTTGTCGATCATAGTCCAGGGGAAGGTCACCTTGTTCCTGTCATTTACATAATCCACAAATCCTGCTTCTGCAGTGCTGTTATCCACCCATTTTTCCGCAAAAGCCCTGATGGCCGCCCGCAGCTTATCCCCATTGTGGGAGCAGTTGTCCATGCTGACCATGGCAACGGGCTTCCGGCCCGCCAGATACCGGGTGTACAAGAGAGTTGCCACCTTGCCCATATAGCTTTCCGGTTTTTGGGGGCCATTGGCAAAATCCGCCTCCACAGCGGGAAGCACCGCTCCTTTACCGTCCGTGAGACTGTAGCCCTTCTCTGTGATCGTGAAGGAGGCCATCTGCAGCGAATCTGCAGAGAAAATCTCCTTTAACCTGCCATACTCTTTCTCGTTATGGGAATCCAAAATCAGTGATTCCATCACGCTTCCCACCACAGTTTTCTCCACACTGCCGTCCGCCTTCAGCGTCGCCAGGATGGAATAGTCGTCGTGTGGGCGGTTTATTTTTTCAATGATCTCATAGTCAAAGCCCTCCGCTACGATCATTCCCCGATCCAGTACGCGCTCATTCAACAGGTTCTGCACCACATTGGCCTGGAAAGCCCGGAAGATATTTCCTGCTCCGAAGTGGATCCAGAAGGGCTGCTCCATGGTTGCTTTTTTTACTGCTTCCCGGTCAAATTGGGGAAGGCCATATCCCGCCTTCTCCCACGCCTCTTTGTTCTTCAATCCTTCCTTATTTAACTGCATTTTCTACTCCTTCATTTCATACTTTTTTCAATCGCTTCCCACAATCCGTTCAAATACGCAGCGCCCAGGGCACGGTCGTAAAGGCCATAGCCCGGCATAGCCACCTCACCCCAAATCATCCTTCCATGGTCCGGGCGAATGGGGCCAGTAAATCCGATGTCATACAATGCCTTCATGATCTCATACATGTCGAAAGTCCCATCCACAGACAGATGGGCAGCCTCCTCGAAATCCGTAGGCGTGTTGAATTTTAGGTTCCGCACATGGGCAAAATGGATCCTACCCTTCAGGGATCGGATCATGTCCGGCAGATCGTTCTCCAGGTTGGTTCCGTAGGAGCCGGAGCAGAAGGTGACGCCATTGTGGGGATTATCCACCATCTCCATCATCCTCAGTATATTTTTCTTATTGATGATGATCCTTGGCAATCCGAACACGCTCCAGGCCGGATCGTCGGGATGAATAGCCATGTTGATGTCATACTTGTCGCACACCGGCATGATCTGTTCCAAAAAGTATTTCAGATTAGCGAACAATCTCTCGTCATCCACATCCTTATACATATCGAACAATTCCCTTACATGTTCCATACGCTCCGGTTCCCAGCCCGGCATCACCGTCCCGTTCATGTCGCCGGCAATAGAGTCGAACATCTTCTCCGGATCCAAGGCGTCCACCGCTTCCTGAGTGTAGGCCAGCACGGTAGAGCCATCCGGTCTTACACGTGCAAGTTCTGTTCTCGTCCAGTCAAAAACAGGCATGAAATTATAGCACACCAAATGAATGTCTTCCTTGCCCAGATTCTCCAGCGTCTCGATATAATTTGCGATGTACTGCTCCCGCTCGGGGGCTCCCGTCTTGATGGCGTCGTGGATATTGACGCTCTCGATGCCCGCAATATGAAGGCCTGCCGCTTCCACTTCCTCCTTCAACGCCCGGATGCGCTCCCGGCTCCACACTTCTCCCGGGGCCGTATCGTACAGGGTGGTGATCACGCCTGTGACGCCGGGGATCTGGCGGATCTGCTTCAAGGTTACGGTGTCGAATTTTGTGCCGTACCAGCGTAATGTCATTTCCATAAGTGATTGTCTCCTTTTCTCGTTCGATTTTCCTGAGATTCATTATACGGAATAAGCGGTAAAAATCACATTGAACAGATTGTTGTATATATTGCAAAAGTTGCGGTTTTGTGGTAAAGTAGTGTGTAGGTAAGGTCGAAGGGACGCAGCGACATATTTTCGCTGCTGCACATATAACTCGCCGAAATACAGCAGCTTTCCCCATGGCTGCGTCCCTTCGACCTTATATACAAGCTAAAATGTATACCTTCGCAAAATCGTCAAAGCCACCACAGGAGCCGCCACCATGAAAAAGAACCTGAGAACCCCTTTCAGCACAAGACAATACATGCTCTCACAGGATTTCGAACTGTATTATTACAGCGATTCAGCTTTAAAAAACGTTGCCAGCCATGCCCACGATTACTACGAATTCTATTTTTTCCTGGAGGGAAATGTGGATATTCAGATTGGAAAGGATGCCTATCCCCTTCACTATGGAGATGTGATACTTGTTCCGCCTGGAATATATCACAAGCCCATGATCCACAACCTTGACGTCCCCTACCGGAGATTTGTCTTCTGGATCAGCAAGGAATATCTGCAGCACCTGATGGATGTATCCGCAGACTACGGATACCTGATTCAGTTTGCCCAGACACGGAAGAAGTATATCTTTCACCATGACAGGATCGTCTTTAACTCCATCCAGTCCAGGCTGATACGGCTGGTGGAGGAGCTGCAGGGGGAGCGCTTCTGCCGCCAGGCCCAGATTTCGCTCTGCGTCAGTGATCTGATGCTGCACCTGAACCGGATCGTATATGAGCAGGAGCATCCCAAGGCAGAGAAGGAGGCCGCTTCTCTCTATGAGAATGTGTGCCGGTTTATCGAGGATCATATTGAAGAGGATCTGTCGCTGGAGCGGCTTGGCCGGGAATTCTATGTGAGCAAATATCATATTGCCCATATCTTCAAGGAGAATCTGGGACTGTCGATTCATCAGTATATCACCAAAAAACGCCTGGCCTTGTGCCGCCAGGCGATTCTTGGTGATATGAGTATTACAGAGGCCTACCAGACCTTCGGGTTCGGGGATTACTCCAGCTTCTACCGGGCCTTCCGGCGGGAATATGGACTGTCTCCGAAGGATGATCGGGACAGC
>CABQGZ010000426.1 GCA_902463835.1 uncultured Lachnospiraceae bacterium | reverse complement strand
GTTTGGCAGCGCTCAACAGATTTTCAAAGTCGCTTCGCGGAAGCGTTACTTTGTCGCTTAGTAGTGCTTTTTTCACGCTGACATTCTCAATTTTGTCAAGGTCAACCGTCTGTTGCTGCACGGATTGCAGCGTCTGCTCGATTTCGTCTACCTGTGTTTGCTTTTCCGCAATGGTGGTGTCCAGCGCTTGAACCTCTTTCGCTCGTTCCTGCTTTTTGTAGTCCAAAACTGACAAATGCTCATTGTGCGTTCCAAGCTGCTCCCACTGTATCTCATGCCGTTCCATCACTATGGCAAGCTGCTTCTTTTCGGATTCCACCCACTGCGTCCACTCGGTGGCTCTTCTGGTGCCACCTGTGAACCCTTGTGCTGCAAGTGCTTGTTTGAGTGATACCCGTGTGTCAAGACCGCGTTTACTGCCTTTTGTGAACGGTACAAAGTCGATGTGAATATGTGGGGTTGCTTCGTCCATGTGCAGGTGCGCTGAAAATACGCGGAGGTTTGGGTTTCTAGCTTGAAAGTCTTGGTAATATTCGTCCAGCACCTGTCGTGCTAATTGGGCATATTCCCCTGTGGCATTCATATCGTCCTTATTCCCAACTTGTAAAATCAGTTCATGGAAAGGCTTTTCTTGATTTCCTGCACGGATTTTCTCATAGTAGTTGGCTATTTTTCTGTCCTCACGGGTTTGCTTTTCGTTGTAGAGTTTGAGAGCGTCATCAAACAATTCGTGGTACACATCTTGTATCCGTTCATTGCAGTAGTCTATGTTCAGATGGCTTCGGCTGGCATCTACGTTTTTGGCACTGAATTTTCGGCTATTGTGATTGACAGAGCCTTTTCCTAGTTCACCGCTGATTGTTCTTTTCAAATCAATTCCTTATCTCCGGCGCAAGCCGGCCCGGTTCTGTTACTCTTGCCAAGAGTAACGCAAAAGCACTTTTGACACCCCGTATCAAAAGCGCCTTTGCGCCCTGCGGGGCTACCTGTTGGAAAAGAATACTTGCTACCGCTTCCGTGTCGGTCGTGACGATGGTGACGGTATTTTTGCTATCGGGCTTGCGCCCCAAAATACCGTCACGACCGTCACATATCGTCACGCCTTTGGCTGTTCCAACGTCAGGCAGACTATGCGCCCCTCGTGTGTACGTTTGCTTTCATAGCGGATTCCATAGTCGTTGTAAAGGCGATCAGCGCTCACATTCAGCTTTCGAGTCAGGACATTTGCCTGAATTTTCACGTCCGGCAGCAGAGCCAACAACTCCGTTGGTGTTCCGCACCATGCGGAACCACCTGAAAGGAAAATCTTTGAAACCTCTTCCAGCACTGGGTCAGGCGGTTGTTTCCAAAGCTGTGTTTCTCCACCTTGGAAATTCCACACGCACCGTTCCCGGTCAAACTCCAGCGTCAGTTCCTGATCCGGCTGGTCGCGTCCGACAACATCGAGTGTGGCAATGTTGTCCGTCCGCCGCTTTTTCTGCATGATAAACGCGCCGTCCGCTGCACCCAGCAAACCATTCGTGCCGGAAATCATATCGAAGCTATTCCCTGCTTCCATCTTCCGCGTATGGTGTACCACCAACAAGCAGACACCATGATTATCACTGAATTTCTTCAGCCTTGTCACAATCTCATAATCGCTGGCATAACTGTAACACTCGCCGCTTACCTCTCGGATTTTCTGCAAGGTGTCAATAATAATCAGCCTGACATCAGGGTGAACCTTGACAAATTCTTCAAGCTGTTCGTCCAGACCGCCACCAACGGATTTTGCCTGTGTTGCAAAATGTAGGTTGTCGGTTTCTTCTACACCGAACATTCGGGAGAGTCGCCGCTGCAATCGCGCATAATCGTCCTCCAATGCCAAGTATAATACCGTTCCTTGGTGGACTTCGTATTCCCACAAGGGCAGCCCTGTGGCCACCGTATACGCAAGCTGCGCCATAAAAAACGACTTTCCGATTTTGGGAGCGCCCACGAACAGGTAGGTTCCGCTGTACAGCAAATTGTCTACGATAGGTCTGCGCGGCGGGTAAACTGTATCATACAGTTCTGTCATGGATATGGTTTGCAGATTGCAATTGTTGCTAGAGTCTGTTATACTATTGGTGCTATTTTTTAGTAACGGCTGCACCGCATCTGCGCCAACAGATGCACTCGGTGTGGTCGTTTTCTTTATTTCGGTCATTCGCTGCCCTCTTTCATGCCGTTCAGTGTGGTTGCGATCATCTGCAATGTTTCCAACATATCCGGCGTGACTTCCTGTGCCATTGTAAGGCGCTGCAACTCTGCATAAATATCCGCCATCTGCTTTTTCAGGGCTTTGTAAACCCTCGGATTGCCGTCCACTCGGATTTCTCGGTCTGTCAGCCGACTAACGATATAGTCCTGCTTCGTCAGCCCGGAAAGGCGTACTTTCATTTCCAGTTGGTTGCTTTCCTCCGGCGATACGCGGAAAGCTACAGTCTTGCTGCGCCAGCGCCCTTGTCGGTCTAAAGTTTTTTCCATTACCGTTCCTCTCTTTCCATGTTCAATTTAGCCGCCATTTCCTGCTGCTTTGATGGGAATAGATGCGCGTACTTGTAGGTAATATCAATGCTTTCATGCCCCACTCGGTCCGCGATGGCTACCGCAGAGAATCCCATCTCGATCAGCAGCGACACATGAGAATGCCGTAAATCGTGGATTCTGATGCGCTTGACCCCGGCTTCTTTCGCGCCCCTGTCCATTTCGTGATGCAAATAATACTTCGTCACTTCAAAAATTCGGTCAGTAGGTTTTACCTTATAGAGGGATTTCAGATAGTCTCGGATTTCTTCTGTCAGAAAATCCGGCATCTGAACCACACGAACACTTTTCGGCGTCTTGGGGTCTGTAATCACATCTTTGCCATTTAAACGCTGATAGGATTTTGTGATAGAGAGCAGCCCTTTGTCCAAATCGAAATCGGCAGGTGTCAGCGCCAGCAGTTCTCCCTCACGGATACCGCACCAGTAGAGGATTTCAAACGCATAGTAAGATAACGGCTTGTCCATCATCACTTCTGCAAATTTGAGGTATTCCTCTTTCGTCCAGAACAACATCTCTTGGTGCTTGGAAGAACCCATATTGCCCGCAGTCGTTGCTGCATTTTTGTTCAACCCATAGAATCGTACCGCGTGGTTCAGAATCGCACTGAATTGACTGTGCAGCGTTTTCAAGTACGTTGGAGAATACGGTTCTCCGTTTTTGCCGCGGTAGTTCAGCAATTCATTCTGCCACGCGATGACATCCTGCGGTTTAATATCGCAAAGTCGTTTTTCTTTAAAGTACGGCAGTATCTTAGTGCGAATGATATGCTCTTTAGTAGACCATGTATTCTCACGCAGACGGTTCTGCTTGTCAAGAATATAGATTTCTACAAAGGCTTCAAACGTCATGGTCAAGTCAGCAGCCTGCTGAAGAAGAAATGTGCGTTCCCACGCCAAGGCTTCTTTTTTTGTGGGAAAGCCGCGCTTTAATTTCTTTTTCTTAATGCCTTTCCAATCCTGATAGTAAAAGGCTGCGTACCATGTACCCTTTTGGGTATCCTTATACGCAGGCATCGGCTTTCTCCTTTTCAGCACCGTAAATCTTTTCGTAATAGTACTGGCGGCTTACACGGCCACCCACAGTGGTATAGCCTTTGGCTTTCAGTTCCTCGTTCCACTGGTTGATCATCTTATAAGCCAATGCCTTAGAAACATCCAATTCTGCGGCAAGTTCGTCCGCTCTGATAAAAATACTTTTATCCATTTTATATTCCTCATTCAAATTTTTATTTCAACTGGTCGAAAGGTAACAGTTTCATACCTATGTCGTCCCCACATAGTCCTTTCCTATTTGAAGCTGTCCTATTACCAGTTAAGTCTCTTTCGTTCATGCATTAAGCCTATATGTTTAGTCTTTTTCTACATTATACTAAACATATACTGTTAAGTCAATTATCCAAGTTCGATTTTCTTAAGCTTTTTTGTTAAATTTTTGTTGCGATATTAATAGTTTAATGGTATAATACTCATG
>CABQGZ010000425.1 GCA_902463835.1 uncultured Lachnospiraceae bacterium | reverse complement strand
AATAAAAAGAATTATCAGAATAAGGGAAATGAGGTAAGTAAGAGATGGAAAAGACAATGGACAAAATCGTAGCGCTGGCCAAGGCGAGAGGCTTTGTGTACCCGGGATCCGAGATTTATGGCGGCCTTGCCAACACCTGGGATTACGGCAATCTGGGCGTGGAACTGAAGAACAATGTGAAGAAAGCATGGTGGCAGAAGTTCATCATGGAGAATCCCTATAACGTGGGTGTGGACTGTGCGATTCTCATGAATCCCCAGACCTGGGTTGCCAGCGGCCATCTGGGCGGTTTTTCCGACCCGCTGATGGACTGCAAGGAGTGCCATGAGCGCTTCCGGGCCGACAAGATCATCGAGGATTACGCAGAGGAGAAGGGCATGACACTGGAAGGCTCCGTAGATGGCTGGAGCCAGGAGCAGATGAAAGCGTTTATCGAGGACAACAACGTTCCCTGCCCTACCTGCGGAAAGAATAATTTTACGGATATCCGTCAGTTCAATCTGATGTTCAAGACCTTCCAGGGCGTCACCGAGGATGCCAAGAACACGGTATATTTGAGACCGGAGACAGCCCAGGGTATCTTTGTGAACTTTAAAAATGTACAGAGAACCTCCAGGAAGAAGATTCCCTTCGGCATCGGCCAGATTGGAAAATCCTTCCGCAACGAGATTACACCGGGCAATTTCACCTTCCGCACCCGGGAATTCGAGCAGATGGAGCTGGAGTTCTTCTGTGAGCCGGGAACAGACCTGGAGTGGTTTCAGTACTGGAGAGGCTTCTGCCGTGACTGGCTTCTTGCCCTTGGCATGAAAGAGGAGGAGCTGCGCTTGAGAGACCACGATCCGGCAGAGCTTGCCTTCTACAGCAAGGCCACCACAGACTTTGAGTTCCTGTTCCCCTTTGGCTGGGGCGAGCTCTGGGGCATTGCAGACCGGACGGACTATGATCTTACCCAGCATCAGAACACCTCCGGCCAGGACATGAGTTATTTTGATGATACAAAGAACGAAAAATATATTCCCTACGTCATCGAACCCTCCCTGGGTGCAGACCGCGTGGTTCTCGCATTTTTGTGTGCAGCTTACGATGAAGAGAATCTGGGCACAGAGGATAAGCCAGACATGCGTACTGTCCTTCATTTCCACCCGGCGCTGGCACCGGTGAAGATCGGTGTGCTGCCCTTATCCAAGAAGCTGAATGAGGGGGCGGAAAAGATTTTTGCGCAGTTGTCCAAAAAGTATAACTGTGAGTTTGACGACAGAGGCAACATCGGCAAACGCTACCGTCGCCAGGACGAGATTGGAACTCCCTTCTGCATCACCTACGATTTCGAGTCCGAGACCGATGGAGCTGTGACTGTTCGTGACCGTGATACCATGGAGCAGGAGCGGGTGAAAATCGAAGATTTGGACGCATACTTTGCAGACAAATTCACTTTCTAGGGCTGTTCTTCACAACCAATTGAACAGTAACCAGGAAGCTTTTACTCCAAAATATGGCAAAAAAACCTATTGATTAAATTGAAAAATATGTTAGAATAGATATGTGCGCAAAAAAATGGCATACAAATGCAGATTGCGCACATATTTTATCGTTCATAATAATAGAAGGCTTGCCAGAGCGTATTCTATTGTATGTAAACCAAAGTATCATATAGGAGGAATTTCAAAATGGCAAACAAATGGGTATATTTGTTTACAGAAGGTAACGCCAGCATGCGTGAGCTTCTGGGTGGTAAGGGCGCGAACCTTGCTGAAATGACACACATCGGTCTTCCGGTACCCCAGGGCTTCACCATCACAACCGAGGCCTGCACACAGTACTATGAGGACGGCCGCGAGATCAATGACGAGATTCAGGGACAGATTAACGAGTATATCGTTAAGATGGAAGAGATCACCGGAAAGAAATTCGGTGACAAAGAGAATCCCCTTCTTGTATCCGTTCGTTCCGGAGCAAGAGCATCCATGCCGGGTATGATGGACACCATCTTAAACCTTGGTTTAAATGAGGATGTTGTTGAGGTTATCGCAGCAAAATCCGGAAATCCTCGTTGGGCATGGGACTGCTACCGGAGATTTATTCAGATGTACTCCGACGTAGTTATGGAAGTTGGAAAGAAATATTTCGAAGAGCTGATCGACCAGATGAAAGCGAAAAAGGGCGTTACACAGGACGTAGACCTTACCGCGGAAGACCTGAAGGAACTGGCTGGACAGTTCAAGGCTGAGTACAAAGAGAAGATCGGCGAGGACTTCCCCAGCGATCCGAAGGAACAGCTGATGGGAGCCGTGAAGGCTGTGTTCCGTTCCTGGGACAACCCTCGTGCCAATGTATACCGTCGTGACAACGATATTCCTTACTCCTGGGGTACCGCTGTAAACGTACAGTCCATGGCATTCGGTAACATGGGCGATGACTGTGGTACCGGTGTTGCATTTACCCGTGATCCGGCTACCGGCGAGAAGAAGCTGATGGGTGAGTTCCTGACCAACGCACAGGGCGAGGACGTAGTTGCAGGTGTTCGTACACCAATGCCTATCGCTCAGATGGAACAGAAGTTCCCGGAAGCCTTCGAGCAGTTCAAGAAGGTTTGCCAGACACTGGAAGACCACTACAGAGATATGCAGGATATGGAGTTCACTGTTGAGAACAAGAAGCTCTACATGCTGCAGACCAGAAATGGTAAGAGAACCGCACAGGCTGCTCTTAAGATCGCCTGTGATTTAGTAGATGAGGGAATGAGAACCGAGGAAGAAGCAGTAGCAATGATCGATCCTCGTAACCTGGATACTCTGCTGCATCCTCAGTTTGACGCAGCTGCAATCAAGGCTGCTACACCCCTTGGAAAGGGACTTGGAGCTTCTCCGGGTGCTGCCTGCGGTAAGGTTGTATTCACGGCAGACGACGCTGTAGCATGGGCTGCAAAGGGAGAGAAGGTTGTTCTGGTTCGTCTTGAGACCTCTCCGGAAGACATCACCGGTATGAAGGCTGCTCAGGGTATCCTGACTGTCCGCGGCGGTATGACAAGCCATGCAGCAGTTGTTGCACGTGGTATGGGTACCTGCTGTGTATCCGGCTGCGGCGATATCAACATGGATGAGGAGAACAAGAAGTTCACTCTGGCCGGCAAGGAATTCCATGAGGGAGATGCAATCTCCATCGACGGAACAACCGGTAATATCTATGGCGAGCTGATCCCCACCGTTGATGCAACCATCGCTGGTGAGTTCGGAAGAATCATGGGATGGGCTGACAAGTTCCGTACCCTGAAGGTTCGCACCAATGCAGATACTCCGGCTGACGCTAAGAAAGCCCGGGAGCTTGGCGCTGAAGGTATCGGTCTGTGCCGTACCGAGCACATGTTCTTCGAGGAAGACAGAATCGCTGCATTCCGCGAGATGATCTGTGCTGACACCGTAGAGGAGCGCGAGGCTGCTCTTGACAAGATCCTTCCGTATCAGCAGGGCGACTTCGAAGGCTTATTCGAAGCGTTGGAGGGCAACCCTGTTACCATCCGTTTCCTGGATCCGCCTCTGCATGAGTTCGTTCCTACCGAGGAAGAGGACATCAAGAAGCTGGCAGCTGCACAGGGTAAATCCGTTGAGGATATCAAGGCGATCATCACATCCTTGCATGAGTTCAACCCGATGATGGGTCACAGAGGATGCCGTCTTGCAGTTACCTATCCGGAAATCGCAAAGATGCAGACCAAGGCTGTGATCCGTGCAGCAATCAACGTTCAGAAGGCACATGCTGACTGGAACGTGAAGCCGGAGATCATGATCCCGCTTGTATGTGAGATCAAAGAGCTGAAGTATGTGAAGAAGGTTGTTGTTGAGACTGCAGACGCAGAGATCGCAGCAGCTGGCGTTAACCTGGAGTACGAAGTAGGTACTATGATCGAGATCCCGAGAGCAGCTCTGACCGCTGACGAGATCGCAACAGAGGCTGATTTCTTCTGCTTCGGTACCAACGACCTGACCCAGATGACCTTTGGCTTCTCCCGTGACGATGCCGGCAAGTTCCTGGATGCTTACTATGACACCAAGATCTTCGAGAA
>CABQGZ010000424.1 GCA_902463835.1 uncultured Lachnospiraceae bacterium | reverse complement strand
ACCTGAGTGCAGATTACGAGTACCTGCCGGTGGTCAACAAGGGAGCATTTCACTCGGAGGACGGGCTCTTAAATCAGATCTATGAGGTTTCTGTTCGGACCATGCACCTTACTACCCGGGAGTTCTTTCTGGACGGAATCAAGCGGGACCGCTGGGTCTGGAGCGGGGATGCGGCTCAGAGTTATCTGATCAATTATTACTCGTTTTTTGACAATGAGGTGTGTAAGCGAACCATGCGGCTGATCCGGGGGAAGGATCCGGTGACCATCCATTTTAATACGATTCAGGATTACACCTTGTACTGGTTTATCAGCCTGTGGCAGTATTATCTGTACACGGGAGATCAGGTCTTTATGGAGGAGATGTATCCGGCGGCATGCTCCCTGATGGAGGACTTCTGCCTACCCAAGACGGATGCGCGGGGCTTCCTGATGGCGAAGCCGGAGGATTGGGTGTTCATCGACTGGGCGGATGTTCCGGATATGACAAAGGGGGACATCTCTTTTATACAGCTGCTGTTCGCCTATGCCCTGAAGTCGCTGGCGGACATCGCGAAGGTAGTGGGAAAGCGGGAGGATCAGGAGCGCTATACAACGCTTTACCAGTCGCTGCTGGACAAGATCGTTCAGATATTCTGGAGCGAGGAGCGGGGGTGCTTTACCCATGGCCCGGCAGCGGAAGCGGGTGCGATCGTGACACGGTACGCCAATATATTTGCGGTGCTATTGGGTTGTCTGGAGGAGGAGAAGAAGGAGCGGGTGATCGCGTCGGTACTGTGCAACGACGCGATCTACGCTATCACCACTCCGTACATGAAGTTCTACGAGCTGTTGGCCTTCTGCGAGGCCGGGCTGTTCCAGCGGACGGAGGAATATATCAAGTCCTACTGGGGCGGGATGCTAAGTCTTGGTTGTACCAGCTTCTGGGAGAAGTACAACCCGGAAAATGTGGGCGCCCAGCATGCCGAGATGTACGGCTTGAAGTACGGCGTCAGCTTCTGCCACGCCTGGGGCGCCGGGCCGGTGCTGCTGTTCGGAAAATATTATCTGGGGGTGCGGCCCACTGCTCCGGGGTATACACGCTTTGTGGTGGAGCCTCATCTCATTGGCGGTCATAAGATCAGCGGCAGAGTGCCGGTGCCGGAGGGGGAGATCTGTGTCTTCCTGAACCGGGAGCAGGCTGTGGTGGAAAATCACTCTCAGGGAATCGGGGAGCTGAGGCTTGACGGACAGTGCATTGCGATTCCTGCGGGAGAGCGGGTTGAGATGGCAAGAGGAAATTGAGCAACATAGATTCTGCATTTCGCAACTATCGTTATTGTTAGCGGAATAAAAGCTTGATACACTTAGAAAAAACGGAGGTGTACAAAGCTATGAAATATGCACATGTTAATTTTGAGGATGCCTACACCCTGTCGGAGCAGGGGTATCTGATGGAGGCGGAGACGGACATGGCGTCGCTGATGGCCCAGTCCAACGGGTATATGGGGGTGCGGGCCAGCCTGGAGGAATACGGCACGGTCAGCGTACAGGGCGCTTTTATCCGGGGAATCATCGACGCATGTCCCTGCGCGCCCATTCCGGTCATCGATAACGAGTATATGAAGCGCTATTATTTCGACGAGGAGAAGATTCGGCGGTTCCAGGTGCATACCGCCATTGTGAACTTTGCGGATTTTCTGCTGCTGCGTTTTTCCATCAACGGGGAGGCCTTTTATCCCTGGGAGGGGAAGGTTCTGGAGTGGAAGCGGAGCCTGGACATGAAGACCAACCGGCTTGTCCGCAGCGTGGTCTGGGAGAACAGCAAGGGAGAGCGTACACGTTTTTGTTTTGAGCGGTTTGCAAGCTATGACGACAATCATGTCTTTGCCATGAAGGTGATGGTGGAGCCATTGAATTATTCCGGCGCCATAGAGGTCATGAGCGGCATTGACACGCTGACCAAGTCCGTGGGGAGCGCGGGTGGTGGATTCCTTCTGACGACTGCAAAGAAGCTTCGGGTGCAGGAGGGAAAGACCTTCTATGCCTGCAATTCCGGAGAAAAGTATGGATTTCGCATTGCGGTGGGAGCGGATACCCGCATCTACCTCGGGGATGCTCCTGTGGACAGTGACTGGCAGGATGCGAAGGAGCCGGATATGGCAGCTGTCCGTACTTCGCTGAAGGTAGAGCAGGGGCAGGTCTACACGGTGGAAAAGCTTGTGTCTGTGGCGACGGAGCGGGACTGGGAGCAGTGCCCGGGAGACTGTGCCGGAGCGGATGTGAATGAGCTGCAGGAGAAGGCGTCGAATGCACAGCGAGCGGAGGCATATGTGGAAGCTGCGCTGGGCAAAGAGCGCAGATACGAGGAGCTGCTTACGGCTCATGTGGCCGCCTGGCAGGCAGTCTTTGGGGAGTTGGATATTGCCATCGAGGGAGATTTCAAGGCGGATACAGCCCTGCGTTTCAGCAATTATCAGACCATAGGAACCTTTGACCGTAACGATTCCATCCATTCTCTGGCGCCCAAGGGATTGAGCGGCCCCGGGTACGGCGGAACAGTCTGGTGGGACTGCGAGGTCTATCAGTCGCCGGTATTTTACATGACGCTGCCGGGGCAGGCGCGGAATCTGCCCATGTATCGCTACCGTATGCTGGAGGGGGCGAAGAAGAATGCGTTGGAAGAAGGGCGGGAGGGAGCCAGATATCCCTTCAATTCGGCCATCACCGGGGAAGAAGAGGTGTGGCCGGTGTCACGGCATCCCTTTATGCAGATCCATATCGTGTCGGATGTGGCCTGGTCCATCTGCAACTATTACAATTGCACTGGGGACGACGAGTTCCTGATCTCCTACGGGATGGAGATGCTGTATGAGATCGGCCGCTACTGGCTGTCCCGGGTGGAGAAGGAGGAGCGTGGGTACGTGATCCTTACGGTGACCGGAACGGATGAACACCATCCTTATGTGGACAACAATGCCTACACCAACTATGTGCTGCACTATGTCATAAAACGAACCCTGGAGCTGACGGAGCAGCTGGCCGGAAAGCTTTCCAAGGTGAATGAGAAGGCTCATGTGACCGGGGAATTCCTGGATTCCCTGCGGGATCTGGCGGAGCATCTGTATCTTCCCATGGATCCGGTGACAGGCATGATCCCGCAGTTTGACGGGTATTTTGACTTAAGCCGTGAGCTGGAGGTGGCTGCGGGAAGCGCGGGGCAGGCCAAGGCCTTTCAGATGAAGACGGCGGGGATGTATCACAAGAGCCAGGTAATCAAGCAGCCGGATGTGTTGGTGCTGTTCGCTTACCAGAACATGCATTTTTCACCGAAGGTCTACAGCCGGAACTGGGATTATTACCGTGCCCGGTGCGAGTCCTCCTCCTCCTTGTCCTACAGTGTCCATTCCATCTGCGCCTCGGATATGGAGGAGCCGGAGAGCGCATACACCTATTTTATGCAGACTGCCATGATGGATCTGGACGACGAGCACGACTGTGCCAGCCAGGGCATTCACTCTGCCTGTGCCGCAGGCGCGTGGCTGGCGCTGGTGCGGGGAATCGGCGGAACCATCATTGACTGTGACGGTGTGAAGATAGAGCCCCATATGATTCCCTGGTGGAAGGAAGTGCGTTATTCCCTGCACTGGCATGGGCAGAAGCTGTCTGTGCGGCTGACAAATGAGAGCGTGACGGTGTCGGCTGCCGGGAAGAACAGCGGGGAGATTGCGCTGACGCTGTGTGGGGAGGCTTGCAGGCTGCTGCCGGGGCAGGAGATGCAAAAATTATTTTAAGAAATCCCGTTTTCAAATGTTGGTGCTGGCAGACGCCATGGCAGCTGAAAATCAGCCACACAGTACTACAATCTTTTTGCAAATGGCGCGGACTGAGTTGTTGCCATTTGGCTCAGTCAGTCAAAAAGTGATTGAAAATTTTGTGCCTGTGGGGTAAAATGATATTGAAAAGCGGTATGTGCCAGTTCAGCGCTGGAATAGAGTGCCTTTTCAATGGAGGTGAATGGCGGATGGGAAATTATTTGAACCCTGGCAACAGCGGATTTGTGGAAATAAGAAACAGCCGATATGTAGATAA
>CABQGZ010000423.1 GCA_902463835.1 uncultured Lachnospiraceae bacterium | reverse complement strand
AGTGATGCAGGAATCGGAGGAGAAAACGAGAAACTCCCGTGTGATCAAATCTGTTGGAGATTCGCCGGCCCAGTACCCGGATTGGGATGACGAGGAGCCATAGCCAGGAGCTGCGGGATAGCCTGACGTTTGTAATGCAGAACCATCGTGGACAAGACATTTGAAAAAGATACATCCCCGGCAGGCAAATCACGCTTGCCGGGGATTGTGCATTTTTGTGAATTACAGCGAAAAACTTCCGCATATGCGTAATATCAAAAGTGGACCACTACAGTCCACGGTTGTTTTTCCACCTGCTTTGGGGTAAAAATAAAACTGGGAAAAAGGACAATTACAGACCTTGCTCATGCGGAAACACGCACACAAGACCAATTTCATCGTGTAACGGTGTTTCCTGACCTGCAAAGATGGGCTGCCCCGGCCTCTCTACGTGGGTACTCGCCGCTATAGGAGCGTTTTGTCTATTTTATGAATTTGCTCATTTAGAGTATAGTTAAAAAGTTATCCACAGCCTCGATGCCCCAAAACGCAGACCCTTTCTGTTTCCAGAGAGGATCTGCGTTTTTCTGGGGAGGGCTTTTTTAACTGCTCCAGCGTAAAAATATTTCATCTCAGGCTATCTTTTTGCCGCTCTGCTTCGTTATACTAAATGAAAGCGCTTTTAATCTACAGGAGAGGAGGAAAAACATGGACGGCGATTTCCTGCTCCTGCACAGAATGCAAAATGGCGATGATCAGGCCATCGAATCCTTTGTGCGGAAGTATTACCCAAAGATATTGCGTTACTGCCACCTACATATCAAGGACTCCGGCTTTGCAGAAGACTTAACCCAGGAAACCTTTGCCCGGTTCTTCCGCACTCTCCATCAGTACCAGCACTATGGGAAGGCTGCAAATTATCTGTATGTGATTGCAGGCAATCTGTGCCGGGATTATTACAGAAAGCCGGAAGAACTGCCGATGGAGGAACTGCCGGAGCATCCTGTCTGCCTGATGGAGTCCCTGGATTTACGGATGGATGTCCATATGGCTCTGGAACGTCTTCCACAGGAACTGCGGGAAGTAACCATCCTGTATTTCTTTCAGGAAGTCCGGCAAAAGGAAATTGCCAGAATTTTGGGGATCAGTCTGCCGCTGGTGAAGTACCGGATCAAACGTGCAAAAGAATTATTGACGATCTATTTAGGGAAGGAGGATTTTGAATGAAGGAACTCTTTCGTTTTGATGTGACCTGCGATGAATCCAAAATACAGAAAACCATTGCTGTTTCCAAGGAAGCATTTCTTTCTGAGGAATCGGAACAAACCGTATCCCACATGGAATTTCTATATCAGCAGTGTAAGTTCATCAAGAAACGCTGGTGGCTGATGCAAGGGCTGCTGCTTGCCTTTGTATGTTTCTTGCTTAACAACTCAGAAACCGACTTCACCGTGCGCCGTATTCTGGGGCTTACCGGACCGCTGTTTGTAATTCTGATTTATCCGGAAATCTGGAAAAACCGAAGTTACGATGCTTTGGAAATCGAATGTACAACATTTTATACCCTTCGTTCCATCTATGCGGCACGGCTGACCCTCTTTGCCGGGGTAGATATGGTGCTGCTGTCAGCCTTCTATGCGGTCGCAACCCTGCTTAGCAGAATGACTCTCTGGGAAATGCTTACACAGTTTATGCTCCCCTTCAATGTGACCTGCTGTATCTGCTTCAGAACCCTTTACAGCAAGCGGATCAATTCTCAGGCACTTTCCCTGCTTCTGTGTGTCCTTTGGGCTGGAGCCTGGTCAGTGCTCATTCTGAATGATGCTGTTTTCAATGCCATTTCTGTTCCTGCGTGGGTATCTTTGCTGGCTGCGTCTGTTTTCTTCATGGGATATACTCTCTATCGCGGACAGAGGGTATGGCAAAACATTATGGAGGTGAAACCTTTATGGATTTGAAAATTAGAGGCTTAACAAAAGAATTTGGCGACTTCAAAGCTGTTGATCATTTCAGCTATGATTTAAGCTGCGGCGTCTATGGTCTGCTTGGCGTCAACGGCGCTGGTAAAACCACCCTGATGCGGATGCTTACTACCTTGATGAAACCCACATCCGGGCAAATTAGCTGGGATGGAGAAGACATTTTCGCCATGGACGGCAGATACCGGAATCTGTTGGGATATCTTCCTCAGGATTTTGGGTACTATCCAGACTTTTCCATCTACGACTACCTGATGTACATTGCCGCCCTCAAAGGTATACGCCCTGCGGTGGCAAAGCAGCGGGTCAAGGAACTGCTGAAGCAAGTTGGTCTGGTGAAAGCCCGGTACAAGAAAATGAAAACCCTTTCTGGCGGCATGAAGCGCCGGGCAGGTATTGCCCAGGCAATGCTGAACGACCCCAAGATTCTAATTCTGGACGAGCCTACCGCCGGTCTGGATCCCAGCGAGCGGATTCGGTTTCGGAATCTGATCAGCGAGCTTTCAGAGGATCGAATCGTGCTGCTGTCCACACATATTGTATCGGACATTGAGTATATCGCGGGTGACATTCTGCTGATGAAGGACGGCTGCCTTGCCATTTCCGGCACTGCTGAGGAACTCATTGACTCCATGCCAGAACCGGTTTGGAGCTGTACTGTGCCCAAAAGCAGGATCGATGCCTGTCTGAAGGCATACAAAGTTGCAAACGTGAAGACGATTCCTGGAGGTGCGGAGCTGCGAATCGTTTCCAAGGGACGACCGGCAGAAGATGCCGTCAGGGTAGAACCAACTTTGGAGGATGTTTTCCTCTGTTATTTTGGAGAAAGGACAGGTGATAGCGATGGTACGGTATGAACTAAAAAAGGTGTTTGGTTCCGTTGGTGGTAAGATCGCCCTGATATTGTACATTGCCGTCTTGGCGCTGTCCTGTTGGCTATCATCGACTGGCGCATTGAATGTGGAGGTAAAGTGGGTGAATGAGCAGGGGGAGAGTGAATATGGCCCATCTGCTGTCAAGAAACTGCGCGAAGCCCAGAAGGAATGGGAAGGCTGGGTTGATCAGAATAAGTTGAGCAGAGTGATTCAGGAAAATCAAAGGATCAATGCAACACCCGAAGCAAAGTCAGATATTGTGCAGCAGAATGAAATCGCGTATAGCTGGAAACAGGGTTTCGCACCCATCCGGAAAATTCTGAATGAGTCCTATTCAAATGGTTTCCGGGAGTACGATTATTACACCGCTGACAGGATCACTGCCATCGATGAAGATACCTTTTACGCCAACCGTGAGAAATTACTGAAAAATTGGCTTTATGATGAAACCGATGGTGCTTACTCCAAGTATTCCGAATCGGAGAAGCAGTACATCATTGGGCAGTACAAGGAAATAGAGATTCCCTTCTACTTTACATACCACGAAGGTTGGCATCAGCTTCTGGAAAACGCCGGATATATTCCTTCGCTGGGAATTCTGATTCTGTGTTTCCTGCTGGCTGGCATCTTCTCTAACGAATTCAAATGGAAAGCGGATGCAGTGTATTTTTCCACCCTTTGTGGCAGGAATAAAGCTACCTCTGCCAAGATAAAGGCAGGTTTTCTGCTGGTAACAGTCCTGTACTGGGGAGCCATGCTTATCTATAGCCTGTTCACCTTGTGCTATCTCGGCTTCGAGGGCGCAAGCTGCGTCATCCAGTGGCAGCTCTGGAAAAGTATCTATAATCTGAATATGTGGCAAGCTTGGATGCTGGCTCTCATATCCGGCTACATCGGCAACCTGTTCCTGGCGTTCCTGACCATGTGGATCTCCGCCAAGACAAAGTCTACTGCCTTTGCGGTGACAACTCCATTTATTCTGATATTCCTTCCCTCTTTCCTGGAGGGAATGGCAAACTGGTTGGATAAAATTCTGAGCCTCATGCCGTCGCACTTGCTGGAACTCTATCAAAATCTGGGTTCCTTCAATATTCTCACCATCTTTGGTAAAGTTTTCCGTACTTTAGATGTCAGTATTCCGCTATATCTGATGTTGACTGTCATATTGATCCCCATGATGTATCTGGAATATCAGAGGGAGAGAGCATAATCATTACAGTTCAATGTGTGATAAGTGCGA
>CABQGZ010000422.1 GCA_902463835.1 uncultured Lachnospiraceae bacterium | reverse complement strand
ATCCTGTACCCCGTCTTCCGTCCAGGCTGCAATCTGTTTGTATACCGTGGAGGATATTTTATCCCCTCCCAGTTTCTTCCCGTCGTAATATACCTCAAATCCTACATTCTGATAGCGCAGAGAATCCACGGTTGTGATAAGACGAAGATCTGTCGTTTCCAGTCCTGCACCTCCCTGGTTTTCTCCGTAATTAATCTGCCAGCCTGCCCGCAGCACCTTTTCATCTACAAAATAGGCATATGCACCCTTTCCTTCCTCAGGTACAGCCTTAAGCGCTGTTCCAACTGTAAGCGTTGTGTTGTTGTCATACCAGCCAGCGAACACATACCCGCTCTTCGCAGGATATGTTCCTGTTTTCTTGTAACCCGCATACTCTTCCCCGGTATAGGTGACTGCGTATCCATTCCCCGCAGATACCTCTTCCCTCGTCTGCCCTTCGTCCGCAGCCTTCACTGGGAGTGACGTCACATGCTGTGTCAGCATGCCAGCCGTCAGCAGCAGTGTGAGCACGCCGCAAAACCATTTTTTCCTGTGTTTTCCATAATAAGTCTTCATCGCTTATTACGCCTCCTTTCTTGTAATTCCAGTATATCATCCGCTTTTCAAATATTCTTGCTCATTTCAAAAAATATAGTTGCGTTTTTTTTAACCTCCTCTCCCAGTTGCACTTTTTTATCACACGCATCTTCTGTTCTCTGTTTTACAAAGATCCCTTATTTCTTACGTTTTTCTCTTCCAATTTCTTCCTCCTTCCAGCTTGAGATGTTTTTTATTTTTAAAGTTTTACATGAACTTTTTTAAGATATTGTTATTGACCCCTCCTCAAAAGCACCTCTGTCAATCCATCCTCCAGCAGTTCATAATCATCGGACCATTCCTCTCCTGTGGTATTCCAGAAGAACGGCGCGTAGGACTCCACCGTCCGAGGCAACAGGTGCAGCGGACCAAAAGTATTCCTTCGGTTGCCCACCACCGTCACCCCAATCTCCTGCCCGGCCCGAACTGACTCGGTCACATCCGCCTCCAAGGGATCCCAAAGCAGCCTATGCTCCTGTCCCGCCGCTGTTATGCGGTACATGCTGGCATAGGAAGCTTTGGGGGACAGCAGGATGCGCTCCGACTCCTGGGGACATCCAATCCCTTTGTAATGCTCCGGTGTCAGATAGTAGGTGATCTCCCCCGTATAGAAGGGCAGACCATTCTCCCTTCGATTCCTCATATCCAGCCTGGCTGACAGCTCCGTCAGAATTACCTTGTGGCCATCGATCCGCACGCCAAAGTCTCCCAACAGATACAGCGCCTCCAGATTCGTCAGATCCGTATATGTAGTTCTGACCGTGACGATATTATCTCCCTCCTGTAGTACCCCGGCCGGTATCTGCAGACGCTTGAAGCACACATCAATCCATACGCCGGACTGCACCTGCAGTTCCCGGCCATTGACGGTACAGTGCATCCGCTCCGGCCGTTCCACTGCCAGAGTCACTGCAGCCTTCGGCAATGTATCAATCAAGAAGCGATACTCCAATTCCAGTTCTCCGTAGGCATTCTCCCCGTTCTTTTTGATAAACCAGGGCTGCAGCATCTCGCCGCCGCGGTGCTCCAGTCCCAGGCTATCCCGGACAGCCTCGTCCGCCTTCAATATCTCCTGTTCCTGACTCCACGAGCCGTCTGCCCATCGCCAGCGGGCAAAATCCAGCACACAGACATTTTTCTCGGACAGTTGATAGGCAAAAGAGCCTGTCACCTTACATTCCTGAACCGTCCCAGGCACACAAGGAAGCTTCTCCAATGTCTCGTCCCGCTCCTCTGTCAGCAGGAAGGCCTTTGTGCCCGCCGCAGGAAGCGACACAGTCATCTCAAATACGCCGTCCTGGCAGTCGATCAGGCGATCCGCGTCATACCTTTTTCCAGTCTCCATGTCCCAGTATTGGCAGTGATACGGCTTATCCGTACTGCAGCATATGGTCCGATCACGCTTCTCGTTCTGACTGTCCATATTAAGGAGGACAATCCCCTGTGCTTCCCCGAAGTCCCGTATCATTCCAAAGACTCCCTTCTCCGGGCTGCCATCCGGTCTGTAGACCGTAAGGCTCTCCCCGGAATACCTATGCAGCGTCTCAATAAATTGTTTTTCCTCCAAGGGCACGCAGACGCCTCTTTCTGCCAGGCCGGCCACTTTCTCACTGCGGCGCGCATCCACGTATTCCGGCAACGGCCCTGCAAAGAGAACAGATCCTCCCGCCTCTATGAATTCCTGTAATATCTGTAAGGTGGTATTCCGGATGGTCAGCATACCGCTGACCACCACCACCTTGTATTTCATCTCTCCCACACAGAGTCGGACCTCTCCCGCCTCTGTCCGCTCGATCCGATACATAGAGGTTATCATCTGCTCTTCACCATAATCAAAATCGATCTGATGCCGCAGAAGCATCCGGCACAGCTCCTGATACTGCTCTTCCAGTCTCTTCACGTCCTCAGACACGGCAAATACCCAGGAGGACCACCCCAGATAACACTGGGACCACACGGATTCCACCGGGTTCAGCACCAGCACATCGCAGACAGGCTTTCCCCATGTCATAAACTGACCAAAGCGCGCGAAGTAGCTTTCCACCGTCTCATAATATGGGGACCAGGGGGACTGGTGCAGGATACTGGCCGGATAGTCCCTCTTTGCCTGGCCTTCCATGGTGTACCAGGACAGATGCGGGCACCGCAGATTGATGCCAAGAAGTGCCTGCCAGTCCCCTACCATCTTGTGCTCCTTCAGCGTCATCTCCCACCCGGTGCAGCCGTACAGTTCTGACAGAAGCCGTGTCTGCCCGGTCTGACGCGCTGCGGAGGACAGCTGCTTCACAGTCCAGTAACAGGGATTGTTCTTCTGCAGCACATCTACCCCCGGATAATCCATATATGGATAGAACCGCATGACGGAACCACCCGGCACCGCCTGTCCCGTCATGGAATCCTCGTGGAGCACATGTCCTGTAAAAAGTATCTTGTGCTCCCGGCACCACCGGCTGACAGGATCCGCAAACCGCTCCAGGAACAGGTTGTTGGCAAGATCAAAATAGTCATGCTTTACCGGTGCGATCGCCTCTCCTCGAAACCGGTAGAAGAGTTCCGGCAGCACTTTTCTGGCATCGTAGCCGTACCTCTTTTCAAACTCCTCAAACAGATCATCGGTCCAGGCCATGGGACAGCTTTTCATCCCATTCTCAATGGTTACATCCCCCATTCCCTTGCCCCGGTGGGGCTCATCCGTGAAGATGCCCTTTATGGAGGTTCCCATGCGGCTGCCGCATTTCTCGCAATATTTTTCATGGGTCAGAGCAAGAAACTGTTCTACCGCCTCCCGGTTCATGGTGTCTATGTAAGTGGTTCCGTTATAATTGGAATTGCACGCATCCGGTATTACCGCAAAGCAGAGCACTCTCCATTCCCCCGGCTCTGCTTCATAGCAGTGCGCCATTCCTGCGATGGCAGCGCCTATATCCGCTTTTGTGATTACGAGATTCTCTCCTGTCTTTTCCTTCCGTCCATTCCTGCCAACTTCCTCATAGCAAGCCAGGTTGATTCCATCCACCTTTGCCACAAAGACCTGGCGAATCTCCTCCTTCCAGCAGTAATCCTCCGGCGTCATCTCCATCAGAACCAAGGATTTCATGCGATACTTCGGCTCCTGGCTCACTTTGCCGCCTGCGCTGCCGGAGGGCCAGCGATCCTCATCGTACAGCCACGTCTCCATGCCCAGGCGTTCTCCCTCGTCCGCGCCGGCATTGATCAACGCAAACCATTCCTCCCCCAGATACTCCGTGAGCAGCCCCGTCCGGGAGTGCATGAAATAGCCGCCGAACCCCATCTCCTTCAACACGTGAATCTGACGTATCAGTTCTTCCTTTCTCAGCTCTCCGTTCCATGCCCAGAAGGGCTTGCCCCGGTATTCCGCACCTGGGTTTGCAAAGAGACCTGCTCTCTCCTCTCTCCTTGCTTCGGCGCTCACTTTTTGTATCTCCCGTTTTTCTGCATTGTGTTCTTCTGGCCCTGCCAACGTTATATTCATCGTAATAT
>CABQGZ010000421.1 GCA_902463835.1 uncultured Lachnospiraceae bacterium | reverse complement strand
AATCTTCGGGAATCATGCGGTCTTTCTATCTCTTAGTACATGCCGTCCTTCAGAATCGCAACTTTTTGAAGCAAAACGCATATAACGAAAAACGTAGATTTTCGCAGAGTTATCAATGCTTTGAGCCGCTTTTTGAAGTCTCCTTGATTTTAAGAAAATTCACACATTTCTACGCAAATCTACGCCACTTGGCAGGAAATTGGCGTAAGTTGTGGCGTAAGCCAGCCAACTTCGTACAATGAAAATTATAGGCTGCTGGCGATCTGTTCAAAGGCTCTCTCGACAGAATCAAAGCTGCTGTGCGTGTAGACATCCAGCGTCACACTGGCGTTGGAATGTCCCATCAGATATTGCAGGCTCTTCACATCAAGCCCCGCCTGTTGGACGTTGGTGCAGAACGTATGCCGCAGCACATGAGGCGTGATCCGAGGGACAGGCTTGCCGTATGCCTTTTCAAATCGCGCTTGCAGACCTCGCATATAGTTCTCCAAGTGCATAGCGACCTTCGGCATCCCGGACTTGTCCAGAAAGAGGAAGCCGCTGTGACCGTCCACCAGCAATTCCACCTTAGGGGGTGTTCTGGCTTTCACCACTCGCATCAGCGCCATGTAAACCGCGTCCGTCATGGGGATATTTCGGATGCCGCTTTTGGTTTTGGGCGGTGTGACAAAATAGGGCTTCTCCGCCGTTCGGCACAACTGCCGCCGCACATGGATACAGCGCCGGTCGAAATCAATATCTGCCCGTGTCAGACCGTACAGCTCGCTCACACGCAAGCCGGTTCCCAGCAGAATCACAATGTCATCGTAGTAATTTCCGCCGCAGTCCTGCACGAATTGCAGGTATCTCTCCTGCTGCTCCTTAGTCAGCGCGTCACGCACATAGGCATCCTTCGGCACCACGTCAGACAGCTTGAATTTGAACGGATTCTTGCGGATGATGTCATCATCCACCGCCATTTCAAACGCCGGCCTGACAACGCTTTGCAACACACCGATGGTGTTTTGCTTGATGCCGCTGTCGTGCAGGAACACAAGCCAGCCCTTTGCGTCGGATAGCTTTACAGTCTTGATCGGCTTCTGTCCGAATGGGTCGGCATGAATCCGCTTGACCGCAGAACCATAAGACCGCAGGGAGTTTTGCTTCAAGCCCCGTTTCAGGTTCATGTAGCGGTCAACCAGCTCCGCCACGGTCATTTCACCCGCTGCGTAGTCGATGCCGTCTGCCATGTCGCGCCGCAGCTCGTCCTCTTTCTTTCGCAGCTCTGCCAGGGATTTGGCGTAAATACAACGCCGTTTCTTGTGTATATCGGTATAACGATAGTCATAGGTACCGTTTGCTCTCTGGCTTTCGCCGTCCTTCAAAACGCGGCCCTTGCTATCCTTGCGCTTTTCAGACAATCTCAATTACTCCTTTCCAGCGAAAAGCGCATGTAGGGTTTGTATTAGTATACCATACCCCACACGCGCTTTCCACATATTTTTATATCGAATAGGACGAATCCAAAAACCTTTCAAATGCTCTACGCTTAATAAGGCGTTTGTTTCCGTTCCACAGTACAAACGGGCAGTTATTCTCGTTTGTCATATCTCGCAGTTTGTTGATGCCGATTCCAAAGTAGGCAGCAGCTTCCTCAAGGTTAAGATTCGCTTTTTCCCATATAGGGACACTATTGACCGCCACGAGGATCACCTCACAGCTGCTCCTCGTCGAACAGATAGCCTTGAAATACCGTGCCATCTCCGGTGATGAAACGGCCACGCGCATCCTTGGGTATCTGTTCGGCGGCGCTGGTGTTGTCGAGTATGATTTGCGAAAGTACGCTGTCCGCCCTGCCGCAAACACGGAAATCCATGTTGTTGCGTATCTGGCCGGGGATGATCGTTGCATCCGGTCTCTGCGTGGCAAGAATAAGGTGGATACCAAACGCCCGCCCCTGCCGCGCGATGGTGGACAGCCTGCTTTCAATTTGCGCCAGTAGCTTCTTCCGCTCGTTGTCGGCTCCGGTCTTGTCCAACATCTCCGCCACCTCGTCACAGGCGAATACAAGCCTCTGAATGGGTTGCTCTGCGGTTTCGTTGTAGGCGTCGATGTTTGGACAGCCCAGCGCCTTGAACGCGCTCTTGCGGTGTTCCAGTACCGCCGCGAGCTGGTCGAGGGTATCGCGCAAATCTTCCTCCGTGAAGCACATCCGGCATTTCTCATGCCAGACCTTGGGAAAGTCCACGCCGCCTTTGAAGTCGGCAATGTAGACCTCTGCGCCCTTATGGAGCGCCTGCATGAGCAGCAGTTTCAGCAGGACGCTCTTGCCGCTGCCCGTGGAACCGCCCAGCAGGATATGTGGGATGTGCGTCAGATTGACGGTCACAGGGCCGGTATAGCTTTCGCCCAGCGTCAGCACGAAGCTGTCAGGTGAGAGATAGCGGTCATGCCACATGAGGACTTCCGGCAAATCCTCCCCCGCAGGGACAGCGTAAATCAGCACACGGCTTTTGCCCTTGGCGTAGGTCAGTTTCACGATGGTAAGCCCCAACGCCGTTTCAATGGCCGCCTGACGCTTCTCCCACTCCTGCAAGGGAATACTGTTGTTCCGAAACTCCCATATCGTCACGCGGGGATTATCACGGGCACGGCGCTTGCGGAGCAGGTCGGGCGGCATTCCCGCATGGTTTATGAGGCCGATACATTGAAGCTGGTCTTTCGCTGCTCGTCTGCCAAAGGGATAGAGCAGGAGCGTCAGCAGTGCCAGACCTCCAACAAACAAATAGGCTGTTACAGCGTGTTCCATTGCGGCCTTGAGAATGGGGGAAATTAACTCGATATGCTTCACCTGTTCGCGCAATATGGCCTGCTTTGTGGCAACGTACACAGCGCCAACAAGAAAAAGCGCAAGGAAGAAAAGCTTGACCGGAAAATCAGGGGTACCGCGAAGCTGACGAAGGAGGTCATGCCAATAGGCGCGGCGCTCGATTTTTTTCTTATCTTCTCTTGTCATGGAAAGGCACCTCCCTCGGCGGTTTACCCTTGCGAAACTCCTTCACGCAGCCGATACGCCGCAGGAATGCCCGCCACGTCTCCAGCTCAGAGCGCTGAACTTCCGTATACTGTTCGTCCAAAGAGATATTGGAAGTGATGTAGACAGTGGTATAGCAGGCCGTGCGGTCGTGGTATCGCGCTGGGAGCTGCAAAGGGTAAATATCCAAATAATTGAGCATGGCGGCAATTGGGATCTGACTGTGAAATTCTTCAAACACCAACACGGGCTGTCCGTGGTAGGCATCGAATTTCATGCCATTTTTGCCACCGTAATCAGTAATACGGCAGATGTCCTCTGGCTTGTGGGATGCAAAAATGCTTCGCGTCTTTCCGGTTCCGCTGTCACCATAGAAATAAAGCACCTGAACGGCTCGATTTTCCTTGATATACCGCTCTGCCTGCAGGGTATCCCGCATCTCGTCAATGCCCTTGAGCCGAAATGCATAGGACGGCTTCTGCCGAATGATTTCGGCATTGGTCATACCCTGTTCCACACAGCCCATGAGGGCATACATGGAGGGGGAATCCTCCTCGGCTTCTGTGGGAATGTCACCAAACTCAAAGAAGGTTCCCTCGACAGAGGTTTCCACCTTTTTCGTGTCAGCCCATTTCCCGCTTTTGGTGATGTAATCTCTATTTGCCACGGAGCCTTTCATGCTCTTTTCGATGTGAGCAGGTGGAAAGCGGTTCTTTATGGTACTGAATCGAATCGGAGAATGGGAAAACAGATAGATATGCGTATGATAGGTCCCGCTCTCGCCAATCTCGTCTGCGAGGCAAAAATACCTTGGATGAAACAGATGCAGCCTTTCGATGATCGTATCATGGTCAAGGCCGCAGTCTTTTGGATTGTTGATGGTCAACGACCATCTGCGGCTTTGTGGGTCTTGTGCAGCCATGTCATGGTCTCCTTTCTTTGCTACCGCTACCTTGCTGCCCCACGGTAATACTTACCGTGGGACAGCGGGGCGGCGCTGGCGCTGCCGCCGGGGGATATTTTCCTTGATGGAAAATATCTGTTCCCCGTCTGCCGCGCTCTGG
>CABQGZ010000420.1 GCA_902463835.1 uncultured Lachnospiraceae bacterium | reverse complement strand
GAACAATCACAGCCGACAAGTACAACAGGACGCCAAGAGTCGGAGGACTTATCGGTGCAGTGCAGCATAAGGACGCCAAAATTTCCTACTGTGTCAATGCGGGTCAGATTGTCGACAATGGGTATTCAAAAGGTGGGTATGGTGCTTTCGCAGGTCATGTTGTAGGCGAGAACATGTTTTCTAATTCCTATGCAGTTAAGGAATACTGCGGAACGTTTGCGGCAGGATACAATACTATGATTGACCGAACCACTTCCAAGCTTGTGGCGCAGGCAGATGCAACAGGGACAAGCGCGATCACGAATATGCCGGCCCTCTTCGATGAAGAGAACAGGAACTACTGGACAACTGTTCCGGATGGCATACCAGTGCTTTCGTCCTTCAAGACAGCGGAAGCGCTGACAGAACAACAGGAGGCGCCGAAAGTGTCTTCAACCGTAGCGAAGGTATCTATGCTGCCGCTTACCGTGATGCGGCTGCTGTTGGTAAGCGTGGGCGTATAGGGGGGCGAAATGAAAGCTGATGAAAAGGACTTAATGCTTTTGGATGCGATCTACGGCGGACGGCAGTTATATCAGGGGGAGCTCCACGACCACGCCAGCACCGGCGGAACCAGTGATGGAAAGCGGACGCTGGAACATTGGAAGGGTGCAATGGAAGCACAGGAGATGGACTTCGCAGCCATTTTAGACCACAGGCAGGTACGACACATGTACCTGCCGGAGTGGGACAACAGTATCTTCATCGGCGGGACAGAGCCGGGAGGACATATCAAAAATGATGAGGGAGAAAGCCTGGGAGTTACTCATTACAACATGATCTTCTCAGATCCGAAGCAGCTGGAAGGACTTTTGGAGGAATTTCCGGAGTATGAATTTACCGGAGGACCGGAAGGACATTTCCGGTACCGGAGTTTTACAAAACAGCGGTTTGGACAGCTGATCGATGCGGTAAAAAGAAGAGGAGGTTTTTTCGTCATTCCCCACCCGAAGCAGGTTACCTACGGGCAGGAGCCGCTGGATTACTGGTTCCGGGACGGCGTGGGAATCGAAGTGACCTATGTTTCCCTGACCAGTGAACATACAAAGAAAAACTATGAAGTCTGGAGAGGTCTTTTAGATGCCGGAAAGCGCATGTGGGTCTGCGCAGGCGGAGATAAGCATGCATGTGCTCATGACTGGGCGCTTACCAGCATCTATGCAGAAGAGAAGGATAGTGCCTGCTACATCAGGCACCTGAGAGTGGGTGATTTCACCGCAGGTCCCATTGGAATCAAGATGTGTATGGGGAATACTCCCATGGGAGGCTCCTGCGTTTTTCAAGGGAGACGTCTGGTAATTGGAGTAGAAAAATTCCATAAAAGTGTCAGAAACCCGGAACATCAGTATCGACTGGACGTGTGGGGCGATGAGGGAATCGTGTACAGCCAGGAGATCTCCTGTGAGGAACCAGCCTATATCGCCATGGACGCACAGGATTGCAAGTATTACCGTACTGAAGTTTATGACGTGACGAGAAATCTTCGTCTGGCACTGGGAAATCCTATATGGAACGACGGAAGGGAAGTCAGCAGCAAAGATGAATAGTTTATATGCAGGGTTTGCAAGGGTCAATGTGACCCCTGCAACCGGAATTGGAATTGCAGGATATTTTCAGACCAGAATTGCAGACGGCGTTCTGGATGAGCTGGAGATCAATGCATTGGCATTGGCGTGTGGAGAAAAAAAGGTGGTTATGCTCAGCATGGATCACCTTGGTATGAAAAGGGAAGTGATTTTGGATTACAGAAAGCATGTATCAAAGGTTACAGGGCTTCCAGGTGAGGCAGTCTATATTCATGGCACTCACACCCACACAGCGCCATTCCTTTTGAAGGATACCGAGGATATCCGGATACAGGAGTACGATAAGTTTGTATGCGATAAAATGGCAGACGCGGCTAAGTTTGCATTGGATGATCTGAAGCCGGCGAAGCTGGGCTGGGGAATTGGGAAAGCGCCGAATGTGGCGTTTGTGCGGCGCTTCCGCATGAAGGACGGGAGCGTGAGAACCAATCCGGGCGTGAACAATCCGGATATCCTTGCTCCGATTGGAGATGTGGACGAGCGGGTGACCGTGCTTCGGTTTGACCGTGAAAATGCGGAAAGTCTTGTTTGGGTACAGTTCGCAAACCACCCGGATACAGTGGGAGGAAATAAGCTGTCGGCAGACTGGCCGGGATTCCTTCGAAGAACGGTGGAGAAGAGCCTGGATCACGTGAAATGCATCTTTTTTAACGGAGCCCAGGGAGATGTCAACCATGTAAAGGTTTTCCCCAAAGGGGGTGACTTAAATGATATGTTTCTGGATTTCGATGATGTATCCAGAGGATACGGGCATGCCAGATATATTGGCAGGGTAGTAGCGGGAGGCGTCCTGCAGGTTTACGATAAAGTGAAGTATGTAGATGTAGATGACTTAAGATACCTGCAGCGCACCATAAAGATACCATCTAATATGCCGAAACCGGAAGATATGCCCCAGGCACATCGAATCAACGATTTACACAACGAGGGGAGAGATGACGAGCTTCCTTATGAAGGCATGATGCTTACCACGATCATTGCAGAGGCAGCGCGTATGATTCGACTGGAGCATGGGCCGGAGAGCTTTGAGATGGAGCTTTCTGCCATTGCTGTTGGGGATATTGCTTTTATTGGAATTCCAGGAGAACCGTTTACCGGCGTCGGACGTGCATTGAAAGAAACACCGGGGTGGGAGGTTGTGATTCCAACCTGTCTTACCAATGGCAGTCAGGGATACTTTCCGATGAAAGACGCCTATGATGAGGGCGGCTATGAGGCGAAAAGCTCAAATTTCTGTTCCGGTGTTGCAGAACTACTTATCGAGAATGGAAAAGAATTGTTACAGGATCTGGCAAATAGAGAGGAGATTAACTGGAATGGACAATAAAATGTGGGCTTATATGATTTACCTTGGCTCCAATATGTGGGCAAAAAAAGGGGAGGTAAGACCTTATTATGTAGACCCGGAACGTCAATACAAAGAAAAAATGTTGACGGAAAAAGATACATGGAGAAAGGTGACGGACTTTCTCCCAGGCTGTGGATTTAATACGCTCCTGATTGATATTGGTGAGGGAGTCAAACTAGAGTCGTATCCACAGCTTGCCATACCGGGTTCCTGGGAAAAGCAGGAACTGAAGGAAGAACTTGCAAGGCTTGGGGAGATGGGAATCACACCGATTCCAAAGCTTAATTTTTCTACTTGCCACAATGCCTGGATGCAGGATTTCAGCTATATGGTAGGAAGTGAACCTTACTACAAGATGTGTGAGGAAGTAGTTCTGGAATTAATCGAATTGTTCGATACCCCTGAGTTTTTCCATTTGGGACTGGATGAGGAACTGGTAAAGACACAGCTGTATTTTCCGATTACAACGGTTCGTACCCCGCAAAAACAGCTGGAAGATGCGAACAAACTATTCAAGATCTGCCTGGAGAAAGGGGTACGCCCCTGGATGTGGGTTGACCCACCTGCCATTGAAAGCTTTGGCGGAGAGGAGTCTTTCCAGAAGCATATTCCAAAGGAAGTGCTGATCTCAAACTGGTTTTATGGATATCTATACCGCTCAAAGCCTGTGGCAGACGCGGAACTTTATAAAAAGCTTGGTGAATGGGGATACGAACAAGTGCCCACAAGTTCTACATGTATACACAACCTGAATACACGTCAGACTATGAAATATTGTAAGGAAAATGTAGAGCCGTCAAGTATCAAGGGATATCTGACAGCACCATGGCAGAGTACAATATCAGAGAGATATTACGCACATTTAAATGAAGCTTGGATATTCAAGCATGCAAAGGAAAGAATTTATCCGGAAGAGGGATAATTCTTTGATAAAGTAGGAGGTGCAAACATGAAATATGAAAAACCGATTATAAACATCACTTTTTTAAGAGAAGAAGACATGATTCTCACATCTTTGATAAGCGAAGGCGGGGATTATACGGATCCCGATTTCCAGAATGGTTTAGATGATCAGATGTGGAAAGGAGAACATAACTGATTGTGAA
>CABQGZ010000419.1 GCA_902463835.1 uncultured Lachnospiraceae bacterium | reverse complement strand
ATCCTGCAGCCGGAGCGTCCCTTCGACCTTATCTCCCCCAGTCCGCCCTTAACATGGTACGTCCGCCATTACGCTATGTTCCACCACACCAGCAGCATATCGATCACCTTGATGAAGACAAATGGCGCCGCCAGCCCGCCCAGTCCATAGACCAGCAGGTTATGGCTCAGCAGCTTACCCGCGGAAACCTCACGGTATTTCACACCCTTTAATGCCAGCGGTATCAACGCTACGATCACAAGGGCATTGTAGATAATGGCCGACAGCACCGCGCTGTTTGGGGAGTGAAGCCCCATAATATTCAAGGCCGAAAGTCCCGGGTAGAATCCCATAAAAAGCGCCGGGATAATGGCAAAATACTTTGCCACATCATTGGCAATGGAGAAGGTCGTCAGGCTGCCTCTTGTCATCAACAGCTGCTTGCCGATACGGACAATGTCAATGAGCTTGGTGGGGGAGGAATCCAGATCCACCATATTCCCTGCTTCCTTTGCCGCCTGTGTGCCGCTGTTCATGGCCACAGCCACATCGGCCTGGGCCAGGGCCGGCGCGTCGTTTGTGCCGTCTCCTGTCATGGCCACCAGATGTCCCTTGCTCTGGAAGTCACGGATCATGGTAAGCTTCCCCTCCGGTGTCGCCTCAGCCAAAAAATCATCCACGCCGGCCTCCGCGGCGATGGCCGCTGCAGTCATGGGATTATCACCTGTTATCATGATCGTCTTTATGCCCATCTTCCGAAGGTCTGCAAATTTTTCCTTGACTCCTTGCTTGATAATATCCTTCAGATAGATGACACCCAGGACGGTGCCATTTTCCGCAACCACCAGAGGCGTTCCGCCCATGGAGGCGATAGAGGATACCACCTCGTCACATTCTTTCGGGTAGCTGCCGCCATTCTGTTCCACATAGGCACGAATGGCCTCCGCGGCCCCTTTTCGTATCTCGTTTCCGTCATAGTCGACACCGCTCATGCGGGTTACGGCTGTAAAGGGAATAAACTCCATTCCCTTATCCTGGATGCTGCGCTCCCGGATATCAAAGAGCTGCTTCGCAAGGATCACCACGCTCCGTCCCTCCGGCGTTTCGTCCGCAAGGGAGGATAGCTGCGCTGCGTCCGCAAGCTTTCTCATATCGCAGCCGCCCACCGGGATAAATTCACTGGCCTGACGGTTTCCCAGGGTGATGGTTCCGGTCTTATCCAGCATCAGAATATCCACATCTCCGGCCGCCTCAATGGCACGGCCGCTCATGGCCAACACGTTGGCCTGATTCAGGCGGCTCATACCCGCAATTCCGATGGCTGAGAGCAGAGCTCCGATGGTGGTGGGCGCCAGACACACCAGCAGCGCCACCAACGTGGTAATAGAGGTGGGATTCTCGATTCCGTTCAGCTTCGCTGAAAAGATGGAGTAGGTGTACAGGGACATGGTAACCAGCACAAAGATAATGGAAATGGCAACCAGAAAAATCTGCAATGCAATTTCGTTGGGCGTCTTTTTCCTGGCCGCGCCGTCCACCATGGCAATCATCTTATCCAGAAAGCTTTCCCCGGCTTCACTGGTGATCTCCACTACGATCCAATCAGACAGTACGGTGGTTCCGCCGGTTACGGCGCTGCGGTCCCCGCCGGATTCCCGGATGACCGGCGCAGATTCCCCAGTGATGGCGCTCTCATCCACCGATGCCGCGCCGTCTATGACCTCCCCGTCTCCCGGGATCTGCTCCCCGGCCTTTATCAACACAAAATCACCTTTTTTCAGCGTGGCAGATGAGACAACAACGCCCTCCTCCCTGCGATCTATGGCCGAAATCTTATAGGCGTCTACCTCTTTTTTTGCCGCCCGAAGCGCATCCGCCTGGGCTTTTCCCCTGCCTTCCGCGATTGCCTCCGCAAAATTGGCGAAGAGCACCGTAAACCACAGGATCACTGCGATGGACAAGGTATATCCGCTGGCTGCGTCCTGAACCCCAAAGAGCGATATCACCCACAGAACCGTGGTTAGAATCGCGGATACGTATACCAGAAACATCACGGGATTTTGCACCTGTGTTCCAATCTTTAATTTAAAAAATGAATCCTTCACTGCCCTGCCAAGCATCTTTCTGTCGGCAAAGGCGCTTTTTGTTTTTGCAGCCATTTTGTGCACCTCCTATGCTAAAAACTCTGCGATCGGTCCAAGGGCCAGCGCCGGGAAGAAGCTCAATGCGCCCACCAACAATATGATAAAGATCAGCAGGAAGACAAACATACCGTTTGTGGTGGACAAGGTTCCCGCTGTGGCGGCAATGCGTTTCTTCCCCTCCAGCCTTCCAGCGATTGCCAGCGTTCCTATCATTGGAAGGAATCTTGCAAAAATCATGACAAGCCCCATACTGACGTTTAAAAATACGGTGTTGGCGTTAAAACCTGCAAAGGCGGAACCGTTATTTCCACCGCCGGAGGTATATGTATACAGCATTTCCGAGAATCCATGTGCCCCACCATTGCCAAGACTATCCATAACCTCCGGAACCGCAGCCGCAATGCCGCTTCCGATCAGAATCGCAACGGGTGTCGCCAGGCACACCAGCACCGCCCACTTCATCTCATACGGCTCAATCTTTTTCCCGAGGAATTCCGGGGTACGCCCTACCAGAAGTCCCGCGATAAATACCGTCAGGATTGCAAAAGCCAGCATGCCGTACAAGCCGCACCCGGTACCGCCGAACACCACCTCGCCCAGTTGCATCAGCACCATAGGCACCATTCCGCCGAGGGGTGTATAGCTGTCATGCATGGAGTTGACAGATCCGTTGGAGGCCGCCGTGGTAAAAGCTGCCCAGGTGGCGGAGGAAGCAATGCCAAACCGCGACTCTTTTCCCTCCATATTTCCCCCTGCCTGATCCACAGCGGCCAGATCCACCGCGCCGTTCTGAGCCAGCTGCGGCGTACCACGCTGTTCGTTCACAGCGATCATACCGATCGCCACCACAAGGCAGAGGAACATGGCTCCAAAGACAGCCGCTCCCTGCTTCTTATTTCCAACCGCCTGACCAAAGGTAAAGCACAGGGCGGCCGGAATGATCAGTATGGAGATCAATTCCACCAGATTTGTGAAACCATTGGGATTCTCCAGGGGATGCGCGGAGTTGACACCCAGGTATCCGCCTCCGTTTGTCCCCGTCTGCTTAATGGCGATCTGGCTGGCTGCCGGTCCCATGGGAACGAATTGTTCCGTCACGATGACAGCATCCGGCACCACTGCTCCGTCTACCACCACCAGATCATGTTCCATGTCAATACGAGCATCTTCCAATCGTTCTCCCTCCGGACTTACTGCAACCGGCTCCAACAACGCCACCTTTTGGGCGGGGCTGAAATTCTGGATCACACCGCCGCCCACCAGTAGAAGCGCGATCACCAGGTTCACGGGGAGCAGTATATGCACCACGATTCTTGTCATATCCACCCAGAAGCTGCCCAGGCCTTCCTTTTTCACCTGGACAAATCCACGGATCAACGCAAAGAGCACTGCGATTCCTGTAGCTGCGGACATAAAGTTCTGTACCGTAAGACCAACTGCCTGAGTCAGATAACTTAAGGTGCTCTCTCCGCTGTAAGCCTGCCAGTTGGTATTGGTCACGAAGCTTGCAGCTGTGTTGAAGGCCAGATCCCACGTTACGCCGGACAACCCCTGCGGATTTCCCGGCAGGAAGCCCTGCAGGAGCTGGAGCAGGAACAAAAATACCAGTCCAATGCCGGAGAACACCAGCACGCTCTTCAGATACTTCTTCCAGTTCATCTGCTCCTCTTTTCGAATGCCCAGAAGCTTATAGATCAAATTTTCCAATGGTGTCAATATGCGGGAGCAAAATGTGTGTTCCCCGTTCATCACCTTTTTTATGTAAGTTCCCAGCGGAAGCGCCAATAGCACAAGGATCGCCAGGTATAATCCATACTGCAATACTGCCTGTGTCATCACAACTCATCTCCCCTCATAAGAACATATACGTAATAAATTAATAGTGCGACTGCGACAAGACCAATGATCCCTATGATAATCTGCATCATTTTCTCGACCTCCTTTTAAGCACATTTTATT
>CABQGZ010000418.1 GCA_902463835.1 uncultured Lachnospiraceae bacterium | reverse complement strand
AAAAATGGATTCCTTGCTTACTCTGGTAATACCAGTCATAAGCCCGCGCTCCAACCATGGGTTTGTCTTAAACGTAGAATTGAAAAGGCTTCTGGTAAAGGCAACCAATTCCTCCCAGAATCCGTCCACATAGGCCTCCTGCATAGGCGTGTCATACTCATCCAGAAGAACGATCACCTTTTTTCCATAATAGCGGCTCAAAAAATCGGAAAGCTTATAAATGGACAGCGTCGCCACAACCTCCGGCATATCCATACGGATACTCTGGAAATATTCTCTTTCCTCCTCTGTCAACAGCCCGCTCTCCAAAAGGAAGCTATTTGTAATTCTGTACCCCGATTGCGATATTTCTCCCCATCTGAACACCTCCCGAAAGTAATCTGTATTTCTGTCTTCCACAACCTGATTGTATTTTCATTCTAACAATCCGCTTGGCCATTGTCAAGGCTGGCGCTAAAAAAGTAACAGTTCCGCCCGCGACGTTCGCAAAGGCTGGCGCTAAAATACAAGAAAAACCTTGCCAATCCGCATTTCCTGGTGTAGAATAAGACAGTCGGTCATTTCTTATTATAATGTAAGAAGTCAGATAAGACCCAAAGTACCGGAATTTACTTACAGATTCGGACAGAAAGAAGGATACATTTATGAAAACCAAAAGAGAGGATATCCGCAACATCGCCATTATCGCCCACGTTGATCACGGCAAGACAACCCTGGTGGACGAGCTGTTAAAGCAGAGCGGTGTGTTCCGCGTCAATCAGGAAGTGCAGGAACGCGTCATGGATTCCAACGATATCGAACGAGAAAGAGGCATCACGATTCTTTCCAAGAATACAGCCGTATTTTATAAAAATGTCAAGATCAACATCATCGACACCCCCGGCCACGCAGATTTTGGCGGCGAGGTGGAGCGTGTGTTAAAAATGGTAAATGGCGTCGTACTGGTGGTAGACGCCTTTGAAGGCGCTATGCCCCAGACAAAATTCGTGCTGATGAAAGCTCTGGAGCTGAATCTCCCGGTCATCGTCTGCATCAACAAGATTGACCGCCCTGAGGCAAGACCGGACGAAGTCATCGACGAAGTGCTGGAGTTGTTCATGGATCTGGACGCTTCCGACGAGCAGCTGGACTGCCCCTTCATCTACGCTTCCGCCAAGGGCGGATATGCCATGCGCGATCTGTCTGAGGAGGCTACGGATATGACGGCCCTCTTCGAGACCATCATCGACTATATTCCCGCCCCAGAAGGCGATCCTGACGCCAACACCCAGGTGCTCATCAGCACCATCGACTACAATGAATACGTGGGCCGCATCGGCGTGGGCAAGGTGGACAACGGCTGTCTTCGGATCAACCAGGACGCTGTGGTAGTCAACGCCCACGAACCAGGCAAACAGCGGAAGGTTCGCATCAGCAAATTATATGAGTTTGACGGCTTGAACAAGGTGGATGTGACGGAGGCCAGAGTCGGCTCCATCGTAGCCATCTCCGGCATTGCGGATATTCATATCGGAGATACCATCTGCGATCCCGAAGCCCCGGTTGCCATTCCCTTCCAGAAGATTTCCGAGCCAACAATCGCCATGAACTTCATTGTCAACGACAGTCCTCTGGCCGGTCAGGAAGGGAAATACGTCACCAGCCGCCACATCCGTGACCGCCTCTTCCGGGAGCTGAACACCGATGTCAGCCTGCGGGTGGAAGAGACAGACAGCCCGGACAGTCTCAAGGTATCCGGCCGCGGAGAACTGCACCTGTCCGTGCTGATTGAAAATATGCGCCGGGAGGGCTATGAATTTGCCGTCAGCAAGGCAGAGGTACTGTATCACAAGGATGAGCAGGGCCATAAGACAGAACCTATGGAGCTGGCCTACGTGGATGTGCCGGATGAATTTTCCGGATCTGTCATCGAGAAGCTCAGCCAGCGCAAAGGCTCCCTCATCAACATGGGAAGCATCAGCGGCGGCTATACCAGACTGGAATTCGAGATTCCCTCCCGGGGTCTCATCGGCTATCGCGGAGAATTTATGACAGATACAAAAGGAAACGGCATTATCAACACCATTTTCAACGGCTACGCCCCCTACAAGGGTGATATCCAGTACCGGAAGCAGGGTTCCCTGATCGCCTTTGAGCCGGGTGAATCCGTGACCTACGGTCTGTTCAGTGCACAGGATCGAGGCACCCTCTTCATCGGACCTGGAGAAAAGGTTTACTCTGGTATGGTCATCGGACAGTGCGCGAAGCCGGAAGATATCGAACTGAATGTATGTAAAAAGAAACATCTGACCAACACCCGTTCCTCCAGTGCGGACGAGGCGTTAACACTGACTCCTCCCCGCATCCTAAGTCTGGAACAGGCGCTGGAATTCATTGACACAGACGAGCTGTTGGAGATCACTCCCAAGAGCCTGCGGATTCGAAAAAAGATTCTGGATCCCACCCTGCGGAAGCGATCCCAGAGAAAATAGAAAGGAGCCCCAAATGAACACCCCCATCGTCGCCCAGGTAGAAGATCTAATACTGTCTTCCTATGAATCCATGTACCGTCTTGCCTACAGCTATGTCCGAAACGAGGATGACGCCATGGACATCGTACAGGAAAGTGTGTATAAGGCGATCAAGGGCGCTCCCTCTCTCAAGGAACCGGAACACTTAAAAACCTGGCTGTGGAGAATTGTCATCAACACAGCCCTGGATTTTATCCGGAAGCATCAATATGAATGTACCTGTGAGGAGATTGCAGAACCCGCCGTGGAGGACAGCTATTCCGATTTTGATACCATGGAGGCGTTAAAGATTCTGGATGAAAGAGAACGCGCAGTGATCATCCTGCGCTTCTTTGAAGATAGAAAAATTCAGGACATTGCAAAAATCCTGAATCTGAATACCAACACCATTAAAACCATTCTATACCGCAGCTTAAAAAAGCTGAAACGCAAACTGTCGGAAGGAGACTTATTATATGAAGGATGAGGGATTCACAGAGATGAAGCATGCGTACGATGACATTCCCATTCCCAGGGAATTATCATTCCGGGTAACTGACTCCATCGAAAGGGCAAAAAAAGAGTTGGAAAACACCTCAAAAAAACTTTCCAGAGTCACCTTTTTCCGAAATACTTTCGGCAGGGCTTCCGCGATTCTCGTCACAGCTATGCTGGCTATTACGGTCATGGTCAATTCCAACGAAAGCATTGCCTACGCCATAGAGGATATTCCTCTTCTTGGCTCCATTGCCAGAGTCGTGACCTTCCGCGAATATACCCACAGCCAGAACAATATGACGGCTATCGTAAAGGTTCCATCTGTCAGTGTGGAGCGAAACGACGGTACACTTATGAAGGAGCCCACAGCTGAGTTAAACAGACAGATCCAGGAGTATACCGATCAGATTATCGCCGCCTACGAAAAGGATGTGGATGCCAGCAACGGAGTCGGCCATGAGAATCTGGATCTCTCCTATACGATTGTCACCGACAACGACCGTCTGTTTACCCTACGCTTCGATCAATCTGTCGTCATGGCCGGAAGTATGCACTCCGTGAAGATATACAACCTGGACAAGACTACTGGCAGACTGATTACCTTGAAAGACTTATTTCTGGAGGACAGCGACTATGTCAAAATCCTGTCCGCGTATATCAAAGAGCAGATGGAAAAGCAGATGCAGGAAAATGCGGATATCTCCTATTTTCTGGGTACCGACAGCCCGGGACTGGACTTTACTGAAATTGACGCAGAAGAAAACTTTTACATCTCTGAAGCAGGAGTTCTCACCCTGGTATTTGACAAGTACGAGGTGGCTCCCGGGTACATGGGCTCTGTGGAATTCGAGATTCCGAAGGAAGTTATCGCCGGGATTATCAAGGACGGCTACTTGAAATAAATGCTGGTTTGACGCAGTAAGAGATAATTACATTTGCGGCGAAGGGGACGCCCCAAAGCAAGAGGGTGTCCATGTCAGATGCACTCTCGCTCCGTCCAAAACGTAGCGGACACTAAGCGCGCAGGCCATTTTCATGGCCCGCTTGCTAAGTGCCGACGTTTTGCAAGGGTCTGTCATGGACACCCTCTTGTTTTGG
>CABQGZ010000417.1 GCA_902463835.1 uncultured Lachnospiraceae bacterium | reverse complement strand
TTTCGCCTTCGTCTCCTAATATATATATGAAAGGGTTTTGTGGAAACCGCATTCCCCTTCGTGTTCCTTGAAAAGTGAATAGTGGTGGATCGGGTTAACTCCCTTTCCAAATGCCAGGTAAGTGCGCCGAGACTCCGGTTGTGTCTGGATAGCGATTGAACTTATACCAACCTGCGGACGAATACAGCAGTTCCCAGGGGCATATTGGCAAGGGCGAATGATAAAACACCTGTTAACAGCAGCCTGCAGAGAAATAGCAGGGTGATACCGGTGGAGGCTGAAAGCGTATGCCCCATTTGTTCACGTGGAATCCCGGAGTCGGACGATCATTCCGGCTCAGATGCTGCGGGATGGCCTGATTTACTGCACAACAAAGTAGAAACTACAACGCCATAATCAATGAAAGACCTTGGCGGCGCATTAGAAATATGCATTGCCACGACGCAATGCTGTATTTCTGGTGCGCACCAGAATCTAAAAAAGGAGGGAATGGATGACAGAAGAAAAATACAAGAACTATGATGACCTACCTATGTTCCTTAACGCACAGATCATTGCCTCGGTGCTGGGTGTCTCCCCGTCCAGTGCATATGAGCTGCTCCACGAAAAAGGTTTTCCGGCATTACGGATTGGAAGCCGTTTTGTGGTCCCGCGAGATAAGTTTCAGGAGTGGGTCGCGGAGAATCTTGGAAAGTAGCGTGTGAGATGGTTTACAGAGGAAGTCGCCCCAAAGATGCTATTCGCAAATACTTTCCAATGCCTAATGCTATCTTTAACCTAAATCTGAATGCGGGCGAGATTTCTGTATACGCCTACCTCATGTTTTGTGAAAACCGGAAAACATACCAGTGCTATCCAAGTTTTGCGACAATCGGCAAGGCCGTGGGTATGAGCCGACCAACAGTAAAGAAACATGTGGATTCGCTGGTGGATAAGGGGCTGATTTATACAGAGCCGACATCTGTTTTTACAAAGGCCGGTAAAAAGTGGAATGGAAGTCTGCTGTATACGATTCGTCCTATCCAAGAAGCACAGGATATTCACTATGAAAGGCAGTTATCAGTGTTTGAGGAGATGCAAAAGCGCAGCCAATGTGAAACAAGGGGGCGATAGGACATCATTGGCTATATGAAAAGCAAATGCAATTATTTAGAATCGAAAAGGAGATGAAACATGCCGATATCTGAATGGGAGCGGCTTCATAGAGAGGCGGCCAGATACAAAGAAATGTATCCAAAAGGGACAAGAGTGGTTTTGGGACATATGGACGATCCGTACTCGGCGGTCCCGCCTGGGACAAGGGGGACAGTTCAAGATGTGGATTCCATTGGACAGATTCATGTACATTGGGACAATGGTAGTGGGTTAGCCCTTGCTCCGCAGGTCGATTCTTTCCGGAAAATGACCGAGGAAGAAATTGCAAGAGAAAACCAGGAACAAGCTTCTGATTCCTGTGAGGAGCGCAGCGGGATGTCACTGCTCATGTAGGGCGCGCTTCAGATGCGAATGGAAATAATCGAAAGATTCAATCAGGAGAATGCCCCATTTTATCTGGTAAATCATGGGGACAATTCTGTCAGCCTATGTCTGGAATTGTCTTTCTTATCGGATGAGTATATGGACTTTGGACAGTATGCGTTCAATGCGTACGCCAAAGAGATTGGCGACCCAATTACCCAAAACGGCTTCTATACTCATGGGGATGGGTATGAATGGGAAGCCGTTTTCCGAAAAGTGTTTGCGGACGATCCCGCACTGGAGAATATTTCTTTTGACAGTGAGGCAGGCGGCTTTTTCTGTAACGGAAAAGACGTTGATGCGATGGCATCTCTGGGGACACGTTTCCGACGGCTGGTATTAGAGCCGGAAAGATTTAAGGCCATTGTGCCGACAGCGCTCAGAGAAAGAGCCGCTCAAGAAGCATACGAGAAAGAAATGCAAAGAACAGTGGGAGGTTTCTTAGAGCTACACCCCACAGCAACGGTAGATCTTCTTATGGATGAAGGACATATTCGAATATCCCCAGAACGTGCAAAAGAACTGAAACAATGTCAACAGATTCAGATATACGATGGCACGGGTAACTGCGTAACGCTGCCTGCATCATATGTGTTGAATCAGGAAATTGCGTACAGTCAGGGATCGAATAACAGCAACGAGCGCTATACCGTTGTATTGGAATCCCAGGAACGTAGTTCCCATGATATGGAACTGAAGATTTGAGAAAGGAGATGGAAATGTCGAGGAAGACGCTATCGGTTGAATTATCGAGAGAGGACGCGCCCAGTGGTCGCTTTTATTATGCCAATATTGACCTGCCTGTTGGAATGAAAGCGCTGCTGGATGATGCATGTCAACAGGCCCGGTTCCAGGTTGACAATTTGGGGTATCGGGAAATTACTATTACCGGATGTGCGGATTTGCCGCAGCTCGCGGAAATAAGACTGGATTCACCCACGCTGGAGGAACTCAACTATTTGGCATATCGAATTGGTCAGCTGTCGGAGATTGAACGAGTGGCTATGCAGGGCGTTGTCAAAAGATGCCTGGACGATGGCGCATTCGATGGCATCGTACCTATTCAGGATATCATCAACATGACTTACGGACTGGATGAGCTCAACGTCCTTATAGGTGTCGATGACGATTTTTCGCTTGGAAACTTTGTCCTGGATAATGATCTGGACGATGATCTGACTGGCCTCACGGAAAACGTACTGGATATGTTGGATATGAAGCAAGTGGGCAGGAGATTCCGAGAGCGTGAAGGTGGCATCTTTATCAGAAATTGCTATGTCTCTGCGGGTGAATATGAATTTCCCGCCGTATTTGACGGCAGGAAATTGCCGAAAGATATATACTGTGAAGACAGTACAGTTTTCAGATTGAAGATTGGCCAGCACTCCGCGAAGCATGCAGGCGGCACAGTAGAGCGAGCAGAATGGATAGAGTTGCCAATTTCTCGTGAACAGGCGGACCGCATCGCAAAAGAGTACGATGAACGCACCATCTGCAGCTGTATGTGCTATGGGATGGAATCTGCTATTCCACAGATATCGCAGGACCAATTCCGTTCAATGCTCGAGTTCGAGAAATGGAACAGTCTGGCAGCCATGATTCAGGCCATGTCGGAAGAAGAATTGGTGCGATACAAGGCAGTTTTGGTGTTGGAAAAACCAGAAGAAGTAACTGGTCTGATGGACTGTGCGCAGCATGCGGGCGAGTATGAGCTGGATATGCTTCTGAACAGCGAGAACGACTACTTTAGGGAGTACCTTGCCAAAATGCTTCCGAAGGAGTTTGATCCAAGGTGGCTAAACGCTCTGTATTGCATGCCGGAAGGAGAGAAACTCCTCGGACGAGAAAAAGGGATGCTTACAGATTACGGCGTGATTTCTGGGAGAGGGTGCCATCTGTATGCGATGGTGCCCTTTGCGGATAATGAAAACCAGTGTGAGCAGGTGCGGGATGTACCGGTAAATGACCAGAAGAAAGGGATGAGTATGATTTGAAAAAGCGTTGGCCTATGTTTGTACTCGGATGTGTCGGAGTTGTCACATCCTGTGCAATGTATCATGTTAGCCAGAATAAAAAGCGCAGGATGCGCAGACATCGCAGAACCCGAATGGCGAACTGAGTCTGCAAAAATAAGGTGAAGGGAGGTGAAAAAATAAATAGTTTTATGTCCTGGGTGGGTGGCAAGAAGGCGCTCAGAGATGAAATACTCCCACGTTTTCCGCTGGAGTACAAACGCTATATTGAAGTGTTTGGCGGCGGGGGCTGGGTGCTGTTCCATAAACCTCCTGGAAATGATTTCGAAGTCTATAACGATTTCAATGGTGATCTGGTCAATTTATATCGGTGTGTTCGGGAACATCCTGGACAGCTGAAAGATGAATTGACGTATGTGTTGAATGCGCGACTGGATTTTGACTATATGAAACAAGCACTGCAAACGAAGGTTGCTCTTCCTGATATCAGGAGGGCAGCCTATTTTTATGCCTTGATTCGTTATAGTTATGCTTCCGGGCTGGATAGCTTTGGTGGACAACCACATGCTATGTGGAAAAATTTCCCGCTTATCTCCATCGCG
>CABQGZ010000416.1 GCA_902463835.1 uncultured Lachnospiraceae bacterium | reverse complement strand
GTCCATAGTGAATCCCCTTATAAAGTGAAATAAGTATACAAATAAGATTAAGCGATTAACCTTGTTGCTATCATCAATATAACAGGAATGTTCGGCATAGTCAACAATATTTTTTCATAAATAGCAGGTTAATTTAATTAACTGTTGACATTTTGCTGCCGGCGTGGTATTGTAATGCCAGAGAAACGAGTTAAACGCTTAAACTAAATCCGTAAGATTGGTGGAGTCGATATGGCAAGACGCGCAACACTAAAAGATGTGGCAGAGCGTGCCCAAGTCAGTACGGCTACGGTGTCTTATGTTTTGAATGACAAGAAATCAATCTCCGAGCAGACCAAGACCCGTGTGTACGATGCGATTCGGGATTTGAATTATGTTCCCGATCTCAGTGCGCGAAGTCTGTCCAGTAGAGATTCAAAGCTGATTGGAATTGTCATTCCACAGACCGAGCCCGGCAGCAAACTGATGCTGCAAAATGATTTTTACAGTGAAATCGTTGGCAGCATTGAGTATCACGCAAGACAGCATGGCTATCATGTGATTATTTCAGCCACGGATGTAAATGAAAGCTACTTGACTTTGGCTAAAGAGAGAAACCTTGACGGAATTATTGTTATCGGTATGTACCCGGATGACTTTTACCGTCAAATGAAGAAAACACAAATCCCCATTGTATTGATTGACAGCTACTGTAACGATCATTATTACCATAGCATACGAATTGATGATGCCTATGGAAGTTATCTGGCTACCAATCATGTGATTGGATATGGGCATAAAAAAATTGCTTTTTTCTGCGGTCAGATCAAAGAAAACGGTGTCATAAAGAAAAGACTCTGCGGCTACCAACAGGCACTGGAAGAAGCCGGAATCCCATATGATTCCACGCTTGTTTATGAAGGCAAAGTTGATTACGATAGTGGCATCGAGCTTGCACGTAAACTGTGCAATGAAAATAAGGATGTCACAGCAGTAGTTGCTACCGCAGATATCTTAGCTATTGGAGCTATGAAGGGGTTCTACGAACAGGGAGTTTCGGTTCCCAATGATATTTCTATCGTTGGATTTGACGATTTGGAAATTTCTAAATACCTGACACCAGGGCTGACAACGGTTCGCCAAGAAATTTCTCAAAAAGGTGAAAAAGCAGTTGAACTGCTTTTAGATAACATTCAAGACGCGGATATGACAAAGAGAGAGGTTATTATTCCGGTTAGCCTTTCTCGCCGGGAATCCGTTCGAGATATGAGAGGGGAGGAATAAAAAAGGACTGCACCAACCGTCCAAAGTCTGTGCAGCCCAAATCCAAAGAGCGTCTTATTGCTCTTCTATAATAAGTGTAAGCGAAGAAGAGCAAAAAATCAAGTGTTCCACTACTTATACAAGGAGGAAAAACAATGAAAAAGGCGATTTCTTACATGGCATGCTCGATGGCCGCAATGCTTGCACTCAGTGCCTGCGGTTCGGCAGCCTCGTCTACAAGTACCGTGGCAAGCTCTTCTGATGCAGCTTCTACGGAAAGCACGGCAGCATCGGAGGCTTCTAATGAGCCTGTGACAATCACGTTTGCACAGTACTCCGGGTCCGGAGACAACGAGCAGTATCTGCAGCAGATGGTTGACAACTATATGAAAGAAAACCCCAATGTCACCATCGACCTGCAGACCTATGGCTATGACGACTACTTTACGCAGATGACGGCGAAGGTTTCCGGCGGCCAGGCTCCCGATGTTTTTGAACTGGATTACCAGAATTTCGTCTCCTACGCAAAGAAGGGCGCATTGATGCCGCTGGATGACATCCTGACCAAAGACGGCATCGACACCTCTATCTACAACGATATGGCCCTGAAAGCATTCAGCGCTGACGGCGTACAGTATGGCGTTCCTGATAGCTTCTCGAATGTTGTGCTGATTTACAACAAGGATCTGTTTGATCAGGCCGGCATTGACTATCCCACGGACGACTGGAAGTGGGAGGATGCAATGGCTGCAGCGGAGAAAATCCGTGCGCTGGGTGATAATATCTTTGGCTATTATCATCCCATTTCCTTCAACGAGTTCTATAAGACCGTTAAGCAGAATGGCGGCAGCCTTTTCAATGATGACTTTACGGAGTTCACGATGGATACCCCGGAAAACATTGAAACGCTGCAGTACATGGTTGACATGCAGCAGAAAACCAATGTTATGCCTACCGAAGAGCAGATGGCAGGCATGGGTGACTGGGACCTGTTTGAATCTGGCCGCCTTGGCATGATCGTAACCGGCATTTGGGCATTCCCCGAATATACGAACAATTGCGACTTCGATTGGGACATCGTTGTGGAACCCGGTCACACTCAGAAAGCCACGCACTTCTTCTCCAACGGCTACGTTGTTTCCAAGGATTCTCAGGTCGCGGATGAAGCCGTTAAGTTCATCACCTACATTTCCTCCAACCGTGAAGCAACGCAGATCCGTCTGGACGCAGGCTGGGAACTGCCTCCGGTTCAGGACGAGGATATCATCGCTCAGTACAAAGAGAAGACTCCTCCTGCAAATCGTGAAGCGGTCTTTAAGAGCCTTGATTACCTTGTGACTCCTCCTGTTATCACCCAGTATGCAGAGCTGCAGGACATCGTTGGTCAGCATTTGAGCGCTGCGGCCGCCGGCACTGTCACCCCGGAGCAGGCGCTGAAGGATATGCAGGCTGAGTGCGAACAGAAAATCGATTTGACCAAGTAAATCATTTGACGGGGGCAGGCGGGAGCCTGTCCCCGCATTTTTATCGGAGGTTTTATAGTATATGAAAAATTCCCGATTGGCAAGCTGGAAAACAGCATTACCATTTTTGCTTCCAAGTTTAGCTGGTTTTGTTGTGTTCAGTATCATCCCAATGATTATGCAAATTTTTGTCAGCCTGACCAGTTGGGATGGATTGAGCGAACTGACATTGTTCAGTGATTTTAGCGGATTCATGGATCGATTCTACGTAGGGATCGAGAACTATAAGGAAATTCTCACATCAAAAGAGTTTTATCAGGTGATTGGAAACACGCTGGAATTTGTGATCCTCTACATTCCTTTGATGCTTATTGCCTCCATGATTGTGGCGCTCATTTTGAACAGTCATGTAAAGGGTGTTGGAATTTTCCGCGTTCTTTACTATATCCCGGTTATCACCTCATGGGTTGCGGGCGCATTGATTTGGAAATGGGTTCTTAGTCCGGAGTATGGTGCCATCAACAATATCCTTGCCTTGTTCGGAATTGAGGGGCCCTCGTGGCTTCAAAGCTCAAAGTGGGCAATGCCCGCAATCGTTCTTGCCTCGGTCTGGAAGGATATGGGGTACTTTGGCCTTATGCTGATGTCTGGCCTTCAGGGAATCAATCAGGAATACTACGATGCGGCGGCAATCGACGGTGCCGGCAAAATCAAACAGTTTACAAGAATTACATTGCCATTGCTGACTCCTACGCTTTTCTTTGTCTTGATTATCAGCTTGATTAACTCCTTCCAGCTGTTTACGCAGATCATGATCATGACCCCCGATGGTGGCCCGCTTGGCTCGACAATGGTGATGGTTGAACGCATTTATAAGTGCGGCTTCCGTTACTATGAAATGGGTACGGCTGCCGCATATAGCTGGATTCTGTTTGCGATTTTGCTGCTTCTGACAATGGTTCAGATGAAACTTCAGAACAAGTGGGTGAACTACGATGACTAACGCTAAAACATCTTCTTTGACAGGGCTGAAACAAAGACGAATCATTGGAAAAGTGACCTTTTATGTACTGGGATTGTTGGTGGCCGTAATTGTCTGCATCCCATTTTATTGGATGATTATCACCAGCTTAAAAGGCCGCGGTGCTATTATGAGCATTCCCGTGGAATGGATTCCCAAAGAACCGACACTCGATGCATACAAAAAACTTTTTGCTATGCCGGAATTTGTGGGCTCTATCTTCAATAGCTTTTACGTGTCTGTTCTTTGCACGGCAGTGCGGCTTCTGTGTGCCGCGATGGCTGCATTTGCACTGACAAAAATTCCGTTCAAGGGACGTAATGCGGTCTTTGGCATTTATGTTACGGCGCTGATGATTCCGTCGCAGAT
>CABQGZ010000415.1 GCA_902463835.1 uncultured Lachnospiraceae bacterium | reverse complement strand
TTTGTTTTTGTTTTTGCTTTTCATCTCTATTGATAACCTCCTGTTTGTGATCTGATCTATAAACTTTTGCAGCGCCGATAACCGTGTCCTCTCCTCCTCCCTTACCTTACAATAAGATGTTCTTTTCTCAGCGCGCTGTCATACATTGCAAACATTGTCTCCATCGTATTTCTTGCATCCTCTACACCAAAGTATTTCTGTTCATCATAGTATCTTCTTATGAGCTCGGCATGGCCGTCGCCCCAGTAAGGCTTTTCCACATCCGATACATCCTCCGCCATCAGCAATTGCCCGTTCATCCAAAGCTGCTTATCCATATACCGCACCGTTCCCTGTTCAAACACAACCTCAAAAACAGGGGAAGAATTCTTTGCATATGCGTTGGTGGCAAAAAAGATTCCCTTCACACCGTCCTCAAATTCCAGATATGCGGTCAGGGTGTCCTCCGCCTCAATCACCTGTCCCAGCGAATAGTTGAACATATCCGCCTTTACGCTTACGATATCACCGATCACATAATGAAAAAGATCCAGTGTGTGAATTGCCTGATTGATCAGCAGGCAGCCGCCCTCAGTAGCCCATTTACCTCTCCAGGCACCACTTCTGTAATATGCAGCATCTCTCTGCCAGGTCAAAATGCCTTTTGCTCCCTTGACCGCCCCCAGTTCACGGCTCTCCACCATACGCTTGAGCCGCTGAATGCAGGGATTTAGCCTGTTCTGCAATACCACACATACTCGCTCGGCTCCGGGCAGCTTTTGCAGGGCCTCGTATTCTTCCCGGGTCATGGTAACAGGCTTCTCCGCCACCACATCCTTGCCCGCCGCCAATGCTTTTTTTATCATCTGGAAATGAAGATAATGGGGCGTACAGATGTGAACGCTGTCAATCTCTTTCTCCTCCAGCATCCGGTCAAAATCATTATATTCCTTCACATCGTACTGCTCGGCACATAGCTTACTTCTCTCCGCAGCTACGTCGCATACGGCACAGAGCTTTGCCTGCTTCGCGTTTTCCACCGCTCTGGCGTGCACCGGGCCGATGGCTCCGTATCCAACGATACATACACTTTTCACATAACTCCTCCTTCCTGCCTCCAACTCAACAGAAGCCTTTCGTCTTCAGATAATCATAGCTGAGCTTCAGTGATTCAAAGGGATCTCTCCGGCATATATCCTGCTCCACCAGCGCCCATTTTGCTCCCGCTTCCTGGCAGGAAGCGATAATTGCATCCCACGCAAGATTGCCTTCCCCGACTTCCGCCATCTCCGTCTTATTGTCCGAGCCCACCCTCAGATCCTTAAAATGGATGGCCATGGCCCGCTCCCCCAGCTTACGGATGTAGTCTTGTGGATTCATTCCGGCAACCTGCAGCCAGTAGGTGTCCACAATGAATTTCACATTTTCCGGATCCGTCTCATGAATCAGGCGATCCATAATAAATCTTTTGTCCAGCTTCGCAAATTCAAACGCGTGATTGTGATATCCCAGATACAGTCCCTCCCTGCGAAGCTCTTTGGCCGCCCGATTTATCCCTGTGATAAACTCCGTCACGCCTTCACTGCTCTCTCTGTAGCTGTCCGGCATAGCCCCTATACCGCACAATTCGCAGCCCAGAGTCCTGTTATAGTCGATGATCGCCTCCGGGTGATCCCGGAACTCCTCATAACCCCGGTGGGTAACCACCACCTTCAGGCCATAGTGATCCAGTATGGGTCTCATCTGTGCCGCCGGCAGCGGTGTGCCGGAGATCTGGATGAGCTGATATCCGATCTCCTTTAGCTTTCTACAGCTCTCTTTAAAATCCTCCAACGTCTTCATTGACTCCCGTATGGTAAAACTCTGCGCGCCAATCCTTCTGTCCATAAGTTCTCTCCTGTTCTCTGATTTTTCAGCGATCGTTCCATCCACGCCATTCGCCGATTGTCGCCTATCACTGACGTTTTCCATTTTTAGTAGGTTCCACTGGTATCCGCTACCACGTGGCTCTCCTTCTTTACCATCTTCGAGGTTCGGATCTTCTCCTGCAGCATTTCGCAGAAACGGTCATCCGGGAAATGCTTCACATCCACCGTCTCACCGGTCCACGCGCTGAGGTGAATGGCATTGGAGATGGTAAGACCAAGGATACCGTCCTCTCCCTTCGCCAACAGCTCCGTTCCATGCAGCAATGCATCTGCAAAGTTCTCCAGGATCCCCACGTGCTGCGGTCCGCCGGAAAAATCGGCGGGTATGTTGCATTTCCAGCACTCCGGTTTCGCAAAAATCTCTGTATTGATGCGATTGTGCTCTCTTTCTGAGATTACATTCCGCTGAAAGACCAGCTTATTATTTTCGATGACTACCTTACCCATGTCACAGGCAATCTCCAGCCGGTTGGTGCCGGGAGTCTCTCCTGTCGATGTGATATACTCTCCGGTGGTTCCGTTATCATACTCAAAATAGGCCATAACATCGTCTTCCACTTCGATGTCATAATATTTCCCAAAGCTGGCTTTGGCATAGATGCGGTCGGGCATGCCGAACATCCATTGCCACAGGTCCAGCTGATGCGGATTCTGGTTGATCAGCGCTCCGCCTCCTTCGTCTCTCCAGGTGGAACGCCAGGTGCTGCTGTCATGATACGCCTGAGGCCTGTACCAATCCGTAATGATCCAGGTGATCCGCTTGATGTGTCCCAGATCCCCCCGCTGCACCATCCTCCGCAGCTTCTGATAGACCGGGTTGGTTCTCTGATTGTACATGATACCAAACAGCTTGTCCGAGCTTGCGGCTCTCTCATTCATCTCTTTTACCTGTCTGGTATACACGCCGGCAGGCTTTTCAATAATCACATTCATTGCATTCTCAAAGGCCCGGATTGCCAAAGAGGGATGTTCGTAGTGAGGCACTGCAATGAGCACTGTATCACACAGCCCACTTCGGTATAATTCCTCCGCATCCGCAAACACTGCAATCTCCGGGTAATTCTTCTTTGCCGCCTCCCGCCTCTCCGCCTGAATATCGCAGACAGCGGTGACCTCCATAGACTTTACTTTACCGGCTTTCAGGTTTCTGACATGACTACTTCCCATATTGCCGTAACCGATAATACCGATTTTTACTTTACTCATACAATACCTTCCCTTCTTACGCAATCAGCATATGATTTACATAATTTTTTTCAATATCTTACAGAGAGCCTGATAAGCCAATGTATATGTCTCCTCCCCGCTCTTTGGAAGCTTCGTCATCTTGTCATTCTGCTCCAGCTCTGCAAGTCCCTTGAAGCTTCCCAGATGAGGCTCCAGACTCAGATAGCCTTGATATCCCCAATCAAACAATTGCTTCAGCACATACTCCACTTTTCCGTCTCCCGCACCCGCCGGGACTACATGGCCATCCCCATAACAGGCGTCCTTAATGTGCACGTAAGCAATATATTCTTTCATAACCTCATACGCATATGTGATATCCTGCCCACACTGCACAAAATTGGCCGGATCAAATACCGCCTTGAAATGATCACAGGACAGCGTCTGCATCAGATCCTGACATCGGTCTGCCGTACTTCCGTAGATCTCCTTTTCGTTTTCATGGAGCAGAATCACATGGTGCTTTTTTGCGTATTCAATCATCCTGCCCAGCCTTAGCAATATCTCTGCCCGTTCTTTTTCGGTCCACGCATCGCCGCCATCGTGGAAGAAGCTAAATATCCTTATGTATTGCGCACCCAATATTTCAGCTGTCCCAACCACCTTCTGAAAAAGTTGGAAATGTGGTTCAAAGGGTGCTTCCAGCTTCACCTTTCCTATGGGCGAGCCGATGGAGGACGCCTTGATGCCGAAGGCATCCATTTTCCCCTTCAGCCTTACCGCCTCTTCCTCTGACAGCTCTGAAATATTTTTCCCATCGATTCCTCTCGGTTCAAAATATGGAATGTTCAACCGATTCAAAACTCGAAACTGTGTGTCGATATCCGCAGCAATCTCATCTGAAAATCCGCTTATTTTGTGATATATCATATGTCATTCCTATTCCTTTGGTACAATTCTCGCAAGATTCCAAAATTGCAATTGTCATTTTTGCCAATATTTTAACGTCCAAATCTATAATATCA
>CABQGZ010000414.1 GCA_902463835.1 uncultured Lachnospiraceae bacterium | reverse complement strand
TTGCAAAGTGCCTCATCAAATCAGCAGGGGTGCCGGTAGCTCCGCCTTTTTCATGCTGCTGATATTCCTGATAGGCGATGGTATTGCCCCATTTTTCTTTGACCTCTGCGGTGTACTTCTCTTGCTCGGTTTTACTAAATGCGTCAAATTTCATAGGTATCACTCCTGTTTCTAATGTTTCACGGGCGAGGGTGATGAGCCCTCCCAACCGCGCCTGCTGCAGCTCGAGCAGTTTGATCTGATCTGCGAGAGCGGCGGCCTGGTCAAAGTTTGGGTCATCCAGAATGCGTTTGATGTCTTTGAGCGGAAATTCCAACTCTCGAAACAGCAGAATGGATTGCAGCCGTGCCAAGGCTGTATCGTCATACAGCCGGTAGCCCGATTTCGTGAAGGCTGTGGGCGGCAGCAACCCGGTGGCATCATAGTAGTGTAGCGTTCGGACACTGACACCGGCCAGTTTGCTGACTTCGTGAATGGTCATCATGGGTATCCCTCCTCCGTGTGAGCTTACCATACACTATGACGTAACGGAAGAGTCAAGAGGGAAATCCTCTATTTATGAAAAAAGTCCTGTGCGCTATGATTGCTGCAAAAATCGTGCAAATCTATCATTTTCTTGCTTCCTATGTCAAAATGTGCTATTATTATAAACAACGCTGTCATGTGTTGGAATAGGCCTTGGCAGTTTGGCTGCAATAGACCGAATGCTCTGCCAAGCGGCAGAGCATTTTTTTGCATATCGGTACGGAGGAGATATTTATGTCTGTGAGTTATAAAAAACTCTGGAAGTTGCTTATCGATAAGGACATGAAGAAAAAAGACCTGTGTGAAAAGGCGGGTATCAGCCCAGCATCCGTCACTAAAATGGGACGGAATGGGCATGTCACCACGGAGATACTCGTGAAGATTTGTACAGCGCTGGATTGCCAGATTGAGGATATCGTGGAAATCGTGCCGGATAAAAAGTGAATTTTGGCAATTGCTGTTTTACGATATTGGAACTGAATCATTACAAAGCTCCAATTATTGAGGTGGGTAAATGCAAATTATCGATAATATCAATCATATTGTCAAGAATGACCTATCTTGTCCGCGCGCTCCCTTTAATTTGTAGTTACCAACTCTTATTTCCGCCATACATAAAGCGTTTCTTCATCGACAGAAGTCTCTTTTAGCCCCTGCCCGCCGCGTATTCGGGATATAAAAACGCCAGCCTCAAAAGAGGCCAGCGTTCTGTGTTTGTTATGCAGGGCCATTTTGGAAAAGGCAGGGACAATACCGCCTTATCCATTTCTCAGGCTTAAACCAACGTATAAAGGTAGAAAAGCATGCACACGCCGATGACATACATGGACTTGGGAACCTCCTTGCCCTTGCCGGCAGCGAGCTTGAGGATCAGATAGGAAACTATGGACAGCGCCATACCGTTGGCGATGTTATAGGTCAGGATGGTCATAGCGACGGCAATGAACGCGGGCAGGCACTCGGTCTTGTCACTGTAGTCCACGCTGCGCATGGAAGAAAGCATCTGGAAGCCGATGATGGTCAGCACGGGGCCGGTGGCCACGCCGGGAACCATAAGAGCAAGCGGGGTGAAGAGCAGCATCAGGGCGAACAGGCCGCTGGTGGTCAGCGCGGTAAGACCGGTGCGGCCGCCATCTTCCACGCCGGAGGCAGACTCAAGGTAGGTCGTCATAACGGGCATGCAGAACAAGCTGCCTGCAACGGTAGACAGGGAATCGACCTTGAAGCACTTTTCAATGCCTGGCATATCGCCGTTCTCATCGAGCCAGCCAGCCTGGTTGGCCACGCCAAGGATGATGCCCATCGTACCGAAGAAGTCAGGCACAAAGAAGGTCAGCAGCCAGGGCAGGTATTCCGGACGCAGTGCGCCAAGGATGTCAATGCGGAGAGTGACATCGCTGATGCCGCTGGGCATATTGAAAAGATGCGTCGGCAGCTGGGTGACGCCGAGCGGGATGCCGATGATCGTGACGATGATAATGGATAGTATCATGCTTCCCTTGATTTTGCGTGCCTCAAAGATCAGCACCAGCAGGAAGCCGATGCCGAACATCAGCGCTTTGGGGGTGCTCAGATCGCCGAAGATCAGCGTGTTGCTCTGGCTGGAAACGACGATGCCGCCGGACTTGAGACCGATCAGAGCAATGTAAAGTCCGATACCGCCGCTCAGCGCGATCTTGATGCTGGCGGGAATGGCCGTTGCGATGATGTTGCGCAGGCCGGCAAACGAAATGATGACAAAGATAACGCCTTCCCAGAAGATAATGCCGAAGGCCACCTCCGGCGTCATGCCGATGGAATCAATGGTGCTGAGAATTGCAACGGAGCTCATGCCCGGCGCGAGGCAGAACGGACGGTTGGTATAGAGCGCCATCGCCACGCTGCACGCCACAACGGCGATGATCAGCATCGTAAGGACTGCGCCGCGGACAAGCCCCGCCTGCTCAAGCATGTTAGGAATGGTCGCGAGGACATAGGACATCGTGGCAAAGGTGGTGATACCTGCCAGAATCTCCGTCCTGACCGTGCTGCCGTTCTGCTTGATCTGGAAGCGGCGGTCAAGGGACATACTCAAATTACTCATTTTCTCCTCCTTATAGATTTTCATGTTTCACGCCCGAAAAGAGCGTGTCTTTATCGCCCGCGGGCGTCTGTCCGGCCGGTACAGGCGCTGCATGGCGGAAAAGATGAGGGAAAGCGTCGTTTCTTACAGCAGCGTTGTGAGATAATAGATGAGGAATATGCACAGTCCGTACATCGCAACATGGATCTCCTTTGCCCGGCCTGCGGCGAGCTTTAGAAAAACGTAAGAGATCACAGAGAGTGACAGACCCGTTGCGATACTGTTGGTAAAGATCGTCATGGCGACCGCCATGAAAGCTGGGATGTACTCAGTCTTGTCCTCATAGTTGATATTTTTCATTGAGCCGAGCATCTGCATCCCGATGTATGCCAGCACCGGCCCTGTCGCAACGGACGGGATCATCAGCGCAAGGGGCGTAAACAGCAGCATCAGGCCGAAGAGCACGGAGGTCACGATACTCGTAAGGCCTGTGCGGCCGCCGTCTTCTACGCCGGAAACCGATTCAAGATATGTTGTCATGACCGGCATACAGAACAGGCTGCCTGCGACGGTAGATAGGGAGTCCACCTTGAAGCATTTTTCAATATCCGGCATATTGCCGTTCTCGTCCAGCCAGCCGGCACGGTTGCCGATGCCGAGCATGATGCCCATCGTGCCAAAGAAGTCAGGCACGAAAAAAGCAAACAACCACGGAAAATATTTCACATTCAATGCGCCGGCAATATCAATGTGGAGCATGACCGGCCGTACGGAGGCGGGCATAAGGAACATGCTTTCCGGTACTGCGGTAACGCCGAGCGGAATCCCCAACAGGGTCACGATCAGAATCGAAACGATCATACTGCCGCGGAAGTTCCGCGCCTCCAGAAAGAGCAACACGACAAATCCAATCACGAACAGCAGTGCCGTTGACGTTGTCAGATCGCCGAGCACCAGCGTATCATTGTCACTGGTGATAATGATACCACCGGACTTAAGCCCAATCAGCGCAATGAAAAGGCCAATACCTGCGCTGATGGATATTTTTACGCTTGTCGGGATCGCGTTGACGACGATCCGTCGCAGCCCAATAAATGAGATCAGAACGAAAATAACGCCCTCAATAAAAATGACACCGAAAGCGACCTCTGCCGTCATGCCGGTGGTATCGACCGCGCTGAGAATGGCAACGGAGCTCATCCCCGGCGCCAAGCAAAATGGGCGGTTGGTATACACCGCCATAGCGATGCTGCAGGACATGACCAGCAGGATAAGCGCTGTCAGGACCGCACCCTTTGGCAGACCTGCGTTGCTAAGCATATTGGGAATGGTTGCCAGTACATAGGACATCGTTGCAAAGGTGGTCAAGCCGGCCAACACTTCTGTGTGAAGGTTCGTCTGATTCTGTGCAAGATGAAACCTCTTTTCGCACAAACTTTGGAAACGGGACATCCTTCAATTTCTCCTTTTCGCATCTCCTGTATCCACTGACAGTATAGCAGCGGAACAAAAGCTTG
>CABQGZ010000413.1 GCA_902463835.1 uncultured Lachnospiraceae bacterium | reverse complement strand
CTGATCTGCTTTCCTGTTTCAATGACAATCGATGCATCAGTTCCTGGATAACAGTAAGGCTCATAACCACTCTCATGATTCGGGTCACCGCCAGACCTAAGCTTCAGCAAAGATACTTTTATGCCCGAAAGCAATCCATTACCAGCCACTTCCGTTTTACCCTGAATACCGTCTGCATTCACATCCATCCAGGTCAGCCCCTCCAGCGTACGTCCTACCACATAGGTCCTTGCCTGGGCCTGAAGCACACCGGCATTCTCGCCGCCGCTTTCATATAACTGGTTTACCACACAATCTTTTGGCATATCATCTGTCAGACGCATCGTCAGGTGTATTCCAAGGGTCTGAGATCCCCCCAGTTCTCCCGTTACAAGAATGGCTGTAGGCTGAAAATTATCCGGCAAATTGGAGACTTTGCCTGTCCCATCCAGTGTCAGCTTCTGCCAGCCCTGTCTCATACTAAGAATTTGTTGTTCTGTTTTATTTCGATAATTCACACCGTTTTCATTCCGCACTTGGGGATCCGTTGTGTAGTAAACTGACTGCTTTCCAAAGTCAATCCCTGAGGTATTCTTTTTAAGTGTCAATTCTGTAACCTGAGAACAGCAGTTGTTTCCCTTGCCGAAATTAGTGCCGCCACCTCCGTGGTACGGCAGAATGTCCAGCGCCACAATATTCCTGGGATTCGGACTGCTGTTGCCAACGGCCATGGTAAAACCCATATCATCCCCCACATCCACATACACCTGATCCGCCAGTTTGCTGATGTTGCCCAGATTCAGCTTGGAGATATTGATCTCACAGATGGCAAGATTTCCGTTTGATGAGACAAAGGGACGCTGGCGATCCTCGTCTGACCAGATATGCGCCTTATTGACCAGCTTATCTCCATGCCGTACATCCTTTGAGAAGTCGTCGGTGTCGCCGATGCGGCTGGTGTAGTAAATGGCTGGCACAATGGTCTTTCGGTTCATATCCAGTGTCACATTTTCCAATGTATAGCAAAGGGTTGTTGTTCCATCCGCATTCTTCACGATCGCTGGTTCTATCTTTTCCCCGTCCACAACGATACCCTGCCCGCCTTCCGTCGTCTGCTGGTAAGTGCCGCCATAGTAAGAGGAGCCTTCTACATAACTTAAACCTGCCGGGAGAATATCCTCGATGTAGACCGTAGTTGTGATCTTGGAAGAACTGGACTCGTCATGATTCGCATTGCCAATATCTGCCGAACCGATAAGCTGATAATCTGCAAAACGCTGCCCATCATCCATGGAATAGGTAGTCTTCTTTGCGCCGTCGGAAGCTGAGGTCTGTGTTACGCTCTTCTCAATCCCCATGGTATACCCTACCAATAAACAGGAATCGCCGTACCACGTGCCGCTGCTCCCCCCACTCCAGCCTGTTTCATCATATATAGACTTCACATAATTCTTATAACCTTCATTCTGTGCTCCATCTGTGCCGTTGACACCAAAATTCCAATAATTGTAAGGGTAGCGCGGATAATTATCTTCATATGTAATCTGTCTGCCCCCACCTCCTGTCGGTATACGGCTGGGAAATTCATACATGGCATAGTTGCGGTAATCATCGTCTGTCAGTTCGTTTACTGGTTTATTCACAAAAGCCGCTGCTTTCTCCCGTACATCGGCTTTTGTCCAGACACTGCCGGAATGGGTCGTCATAAACACATTGCCGGAAAGACTCTGATCCGAGGTGGTGTCACCATTTACCCGATGATCTAAATCAGGACGTTTTCCATTTACGGAGCACCCGTGATACTCAAACAAGACGGCAACGCATTTATAGCCTCTTTCCCACCGTAGTTCATCCAGTGAAGAAAAGAAAATCAGATCGTCCGCCGTTGCCTCTATCATAGCTTTATCATAGCCTGTTTCGTTCGGCTCCAACTCCTCACCATTCTTATTGGTATGATCCCATCCTGTTTCGAGAGTTCCTTTTCCGGAATTTGTCGCTACCGCACCGTAACCAATCCGCACCTGATAACCGTCTATCACTACACCTGACTCTGGGCTCGTCCAATATGGAATAAAATAATCCGGATCAAATTTGACCAGCTGATCGTATGCAATGCCGACGTCATCTCCCTCTGCGACATGGGTCATCCAGTCCATGATCGACACCGCATTATTGCCGGCCACCGCCCAGTCTCTACCATTCTCAAAACAGCCTTCCGTCAGCCCTTCATTCCATCCTTCCCGACCTGTTTCTGTAAATGCGATTTGATAGTTGAGTGTTCCAGTACGTTCCAACGCAATAGGCATGTTACATTTATCATCACTCCTGTCCATTTGATTCTCATTGGTGGAACTATCTGGTAAAGGATTCTTCTGGCCGGACATCTTAAGGTTTTTTGCCTCCACGGTCAGATTAAAAGAACCGGACCCATACGCTTCCGTTACATTTTCTTTATCTAAGGAACTTTCGAACGGCTGAACCACCCAGAGCTCTCCGGCGGAAAAACACGCCAGCTCCACATCCCAATACCCGGAAATCGTCTTTGGATTGTAGTAATAACCGTTTGATTTTTCATCCGTGACACGTCCATAAGGAAGCTGTTCCAGATTCACCTTATATTCTGCGACCATCACACTCAGCTTTCTTCCATCTTCGCTCAGTTTCCCGGACCAACTGCCGCCGTTATAACAGCTCTGATACTCCCCGCATTTGCTGTCCTCTTGATTGTTAGCAGGAATATTCGTGTTGCAATTCCACCGCATACCGGTGAGTGCCCGTCCATCCTGCTGCGTGCCGTCAGCCATATTCTGGTCAAAGCTCCAGATCAGAGGCGCATATCCATTCTCGGCAGAATCAAACTCCTGCTTCCCTTCAGCATCATTGTAGGTATAGACAGATGAAATATCCAGATCAAAGGTGATGGGTCTGCCATCCGGAAGCTCGCAGCCGCGCATTCCATGATCCCGGTCTTTTCCATGAATCTGCAGGATGATTCCATAACAGGAAAGCCGTCCTTTCACTGTACCCTTGTCTTTATTAAATGCAAGCGTATTGCCCGAATCAAAATTATAGCTGTCAAGGATCTGCTGTTCGGAATCACCCGCAGTCAAACAGATGTTATATCGTGGAGCCGAAGTGACGGTTACCATATCTGCCTGAACTGTGCAATATTCTGTCGTTTCATGTTCCGGGCAAGTATCACCGCTGCCCGTGACAATGCCCTCTTCCGGCACCTTGTTTCCCTCCAACCAAAAAGTAAATTCTGGCTGAAGCGTCTGCCCCTGGTACATAGCGAGCACACGCAGATGGACGTCCAGCTCCACGAAGCCTGACCCGATTGCCCACACTCCTTCTTCTGCGGTCTGCCAGAGAAAGCTGCCCCGCAGGAGCTGGGCAGACTGGCCGTTATATACTCCATCGGTAATCGCATACGTGATCCCCGGCTTTCCACGAAGCCACGTCATACTTGCGGTATCAAACATCGCCTGATCAGAAGATGCTGGAAGAACAAATTCAAAATAGAGTCGACCTTCCTTATAATAGTCATTTTCGCTTCCCGGACGTACACGGTTCGTAATTCCCAGCGTGTAGGAAAGGGTGTCGAAAGAGCGCACTCTTTTGTTTGCAGGACTACTGTCATCTCCATTTTCAACATCACTGCTATCAAAGGGCGCTGAGCCATCCACCATGGATACCATCGTAACATCGCTGATATAAGCATAATCTCCGTCCAGCTTTTCGCCGACTTCCGACTGCTCTGCTGCCCTGGCGCCCTGCTGCAGGAAATTTTCCATAAGCTTGCCAACGTCTTCGCTCTGGATGTGCTCCGCCCTATCATCCGTATTCTTCTCCAAGGTAATGGCAGGCAGAATCAGAGCATAGACCGTACAGAATACCACCAGGCAGGCAAGGCCGGTCACAAGCTTATACCAACGTCCTCTCCGCCGATGCTCTCTTGTATACTTTTCCACGTCCTGCATTGCACCATGCTTCATATACTCACTCCTCTCCCTCCACCTATTATCTATTGTTCCAATCGTATATTTTGCTTCTGGTACATGTTATCTTCTCATCCTTTTGCCGCACTGCAATTCTATATTACTTATAATATATCCCGCTTTCTCTCTTTCATCAAT
>CABQGZ010000412.1 GCA_902463835.1 uncultured Lachnospiraceae bacterium | reverse complement strand
CACGAAAAGCAACTACTGTACGAACTGCAAAAAAGGTTGCTATTTCACCCCTGCCCACATCGAATTGACTTTTATTTTTTTATTTGTTAGAATATGGTAACAACTGAAATACAGATCACCCCATAATACAGGGGAAAATATAAAATTGGAGAAATGTAGGAATTATTGTAACTATGTCCTCCAGAAAGAGGTTTCCATGGCAAAGGGAATGAATATGTTGTCCTTAAAACGCATCAACCGCGGATTGGTACTTCAGCTTCTGGCTACCGGTGTCTGCAGTTCAAGAGTAGAAATTGCTCAGAAGAGCCATCTGACTAAAATGGCCATTTCCAAAATTATGAATGAATATATCGATATGGGAATTGTAGAAGAATCCTCTAAGACGGTTCGGGCTACCCGTTCCACTCCAATCCAGCTGTCACTCTCTGCCTCTGCTCCCAAGGTTCTGGGGCTGCTGCTTCACCGCACCCATTGCCAGGCAGCCATATGCGATCTGTCTATGGGCATCCTTGATACACTGTCCGTAACATTGCCGGAGGAATATACCGCCGAATCTCTGCTGGAATTTCTCTTCGCCGCCATTGACCCATTTTTGCTGCGTCATCCGGATGTGGCTGGCATTGGCATCGGCTCCATCGGACCAATAAACAGCCAGAGCGGCGTCATTCTCAACCCGCCCCACTTCCAGAATATACGTGATTTTCATATTCGCGATCTGTTCTGGAATCATTATAAGCTACCGGTATTTGTGGATCACCACTACAATTGCGCAGCATTGGCAGAGCGCTATTACGGGAACGGCAGAGATCACAGCAATCTCTTATATCTCGGCATCAGCGACGGCATCAGCATGGGTGTCATCTGCGGCGGAAAGCTGTTCAATAACTACAACGGCTATTCCAGCGAGATTGGCCATGTTACTGTAGATTGCAATGGGCCCCGATGCATCTGCGGAAAACAAGGCTGCCTGTCCGTCTATGCGCGCCCGTCATGCATTATCAAAGCCGTAGAAAGCTCCCCGCTTATTGGTACTGCCATGACTTTCCGGGAAATATGTGATAACAGTTCCACAGCAGCCATCGATCAGATCATCATGACACAAATGATTCATCCTCTGATCTATGCCTTGTCCAGTGCGGTCAATCTGTTGAACCCGGATCTGATTCTTCTTGGAGATGAAGCCGCGCTTCTTCCAGATCGTTACCTGGGATATCTGGAGCAGCGATTGAATGAGGTTATTTTTACACACAATTACCATCATGTGTCTGTCCGCCGAGCCATGCTGCCCCAGAAATATAATGCCGCTATGTGTGCCAGTACAGTTCTTGATCAAATTTTTCGCGGCAAGCTATCCCTTACAAATGACGAGGCAGAAAATGAAGAGAACTGACAGGTCTGATGATTTTCTCAGACGCGTGCCAGTTCCTTTTCACACATGTTCAGATTATCACTGATAATTTATCAGACGGTAAGCGCCTCCACTACCTTGGAGAAGTCCATAAAATGGGACGCCTTTACAAGAATGGTGTCCCCCTCCTGTACCATTCCCAGCAAATTGGGAAGCATTTCTTCCTTCGTGGCATAGTAAAAGACCTGCGTGTCTTTCGTCTTGCTCTGCTCCTTGGCCGTCTCACTTCCCACAGCTGCCTTCTTCCGCAGGGCATCCCTGGCTCCCTTGGCCATCTCCGCAGAGAGCGTTCCGACACAGAACAGCATATCGATTCCGGCCTTCGCCGCGTAAGCTCCTACCTCATAGTGGAGCTGCTTTTCCTGCTGGCCCAGCTCTCCCATGTCACCAAGCACAGCTATGGTGCGTTTCAATCCATGCTTCAATACGTCAAGGGACGCCCGCATGGACATAGGATTGGCATTATAGCAGTCATCAATGATCAGATGTCCGCCTGCCTCTATCAGGTTGCTGCGGCCACCGATGGTTCTGGCTGCCGCAATTCCCTGCTGAATCTCGGAAAGAGTCAGACCAAGTGCCAGGCCTGCACCTGCGGCTGCCATAGCGTTGTACAGGTTATGACTGCCGGGAATGGGGATCTCCACCTGGGTATCTCCCGCCGGGGTATGCAGCATGGCCCGGGTTCCCTTTAATCCAAGATTCTCTATCTTATCCATGGAAATGGAAAGCAAAGACTGCCCCGCCCCATCCGCTGTCCTCTCCAAACCATAGAACAACGGCGTATTTCCGCCTGCCTCCGTTACCGTGATCAGCTTATCGTCGTCACCGTTCAGCAGCACAGTTGCCCCCTTTTTGATGTGGTCGAACACCTCCGTCTTAGCCTTCAGCACGCCATCCCGGTCACCCAGGTTCTCCAGATGACAGGTGCCAATGTTGGTGATGACACACACGTCTGGCTTGGCAATCGCAGCCAGACGGTGCATCTCGCCGAACTCCGAGATTCCCATCTCCACAACAGCAGCCTCATGCTCCTCCCTGATCCGCAGAATGGTCAGGGGCAGGCCGATCTCATTGTTGAAATTTCCGGCTGTCTTCAATACCCGGTATTTTGTGGACAGCACCGAGGCGATCATCTCCTTGGTGCTGGTCTTACCAACGCTGCCGGTGATGCCCACAATAGGGATGGCCAGCTGACTGCGGTAATATGCCGCGATGTCCTTTAAAGCCTGCGGGCAGGATTCCACCTGGATATAGGGGCCTTTCGCCTGTTCCAATGGTTTTTCGGACAAGACAGCAAGCGCTCCCTTTTCAAAGACAGACGGAATAAAGTCATGGCCGTCCACCCGTTCTCCCCTTATGGGAATGAAGAGATAGCCTTCCTCCACCTGGCGGCTGTCGGTGACCGCGCCCTGGATCTCCTTCTGTAGAAAGGTGTCCTCTCCTACATATGTTCCCATACAAGCCTTTGTTATCGCCTCTAATGTAAGATTCTTCATTTTACACGTATCCCTTTCACTTTGCTCCGGCACAAATCACATTTGGCGATTTTATTTTCATGTGCCAGCCGCTCTTTGCATTCCTTGTTCATTTCAGAATTATTCGCTGTATTTCGCCAGGGACATCTCAATGATCCGCTCGCACAGCTCCTCGTAGGATATCCCCACCGCCTGGGCCTCCTGGGGAATCAGACTGGTAGCCGTCATGCCGGGCAGGGTATTCGCCTCCAGACAGTAGATCTCATTGTCCCTGCCGAGCAGAAAATCCATCCGGGAATAGGTGCGAAGTCCCAGGGCTTTCACCACTTCCTCGGCATAGTGCTGCAGCCTTGCGGCGGTCTCCTTTGGCAGATCCGCCGGGCAGGTCTCCACGGCGGCTCCCGCCTGATACTTGTTCTGATAATCATAAAAGCCTTCCTTGGGCGCAATCTCGATGACCGGCAGGGCTTTGCCGTCCAGGACACCCACACCAAGCTCTCTTCCTTCAATATACTGTTCAATCAAAATCTCATCATCATACTGGAACGCGTTGTCCAGCGCTGTCGCAAATTTCTCCTGAGAACGGACAATCTGAACACCGATGCTGGAACCTCCGCTGCATGGTTTTACCACGCAGGGTAAGTTCAACCCGGTGGCTGCAAAATCATCCTGCCGTCCGCTCCGGCTCATGGAGATCCCCTTTGGAGTAGGAATATGATTGGCTTTAAACAATCCCTTTGCCAGTTCCTTGTTCATAGCCAGGGCACTGCTCAGATAATCCGTTCCCGTATATTTGATGCCAAAGAGATCGAAAGCCGCCTGTACCTTGCCGTTCTCCCCGTGTTCCCCGTGTAGGGCAATAAAAACAATGTCTGCCATCCGGCACAGCTCGATCACGTTCGGTCCAAAAAAGCTGTCGGACTGATCCTTGCGGCTCTTTTTTACCGCCACAAGATCCGGCGCCGTGGAAGGAATGCCACTGACAACGACGCTGACCTCCTCCGAACGCTCAAAAATGCCGTCAAGCTTCTCCGGCTTATCGCTGTAGCCCATAAAAGGATCCAGCAAAATCACACGATGCCCATTTTTCCGAAGAGCTTTGCTCACCATATTTCCCGTCCCGAAGGACACATCCCGCTCGGTGCTTAAGCCTCCGGCTAAAACTACGATATCCATTTTTATTAACTCCTTTTTCTAAATAATATATGTCTATCCTTCATAGAACAGCACACCC
>CABQGZ010000411.1 GCA_902463835.1 uncultured Lachnospiraceae bacterium | reverse complement strand
GCTATAATAAAATATGAAAAATTAATAAACATGGTGGAGGACGAATCATGAGTGAAGAAAACAACATCTACGAAGACAACAACACACAGGCACCGGTAGATAACACCGTATATTCCAGCGAACCAGTGAACTACGGTTCCGGCAAAGGACAGGGCAAGGGTCTTGGAATCGCATCTATGATCTGCGGTATCGTGTCCCTGATCGGCTGCTGCGGCGCATGGTACATTGGAGTTCCCTGTGGTATCGTAGCGATCATCCTTGGTATCGTGCAGATTGTCAAGAATGAATCCAAGGGAATGGCGATCGCTGGTATCGTGTGCGGAGCAATCGGTGGCATTATGGGTATCATTTGGCTGGTTGCGGCATCTTATCTGATGTCAACCGGTATCTATGAGGAACTCATGAGCCAGTATGGCAGCTACTAGGAAAAGTGAGAAAAGCCTGCAAAACTTCTCTTGACAAGTGGTTTTGCAGGCTTTATAATTCTTGAGTATAGCAAATGCAATGACGAAGACAGTAAGCTTGGGAAAACGTGTCACAGCGAGCCGGGCAGGTGGAAGCCGGTACAGGAACCCATAGACGAATATCACTTCTGAGCAGCAGGCTGAACAGGATGCGATACATCTGGTATACCAGGTTTATAATTCACATGTGAATGTGGAGGCGGCAGGGTACATCGGGAGCTCCCTAGTAGGTGATGACGGTTTGTTCCTCCGTTACAGGAGCCATGTATGCAAGGGAGTGTATCCTTTAAGTACAATGTAACAGGTGGTATGCGATGGCAGTTTGCCTCGTCCTTTTACGGGACGGGGTTTTTTTGTACCAGTCAAAGCTGAGGCTGGCCGGGCACAGTATTGCGCAGACGCAAAAGAAACCACAAGGTGGATGCTCTAGTATAAGAAAAGGAGACCGATTATGTACAACAAAGTCGAGACCAATATGAATTTCGTACAGCGGGAAAAAGCGACGGAACAATTTTGGAAGGAAAACAACATTTTTGAGAAAAGTATGGAAAACCGTAAGGAAGGGGAGACGTATACCTTCTACGACGGGCCGCCCACAGCCAACGGCAAGCCCCACATCGGCCACGTGCTGACCCGGGTCATCAAGGATATGATTCCAAGATACCAGACCATGAAGGGCAAGATGGTGCCGCGGAAGGCGGGCTGGGATACCCACGGACTTCCGGTGGAGCTGGAGGTAGAGAAGCTTCTTGGCATCAACGGCAAGGATCAGATTGAGGAATATGGCCTGGAGCCCTTCATCAAGCAGTGCAAGGAGAGCGTGTGGAAATACAAAGGCATGTGGGAAGATTTCTCCGGAACCGTGGGATTCTGGGCGGACATGGATAACCCTTATGTGACCTATGACAACAATTTTATTGAATCCGAGTGGTGGGCTTTAAAACAGATCTGGGACAAAGGTCTGCTCTACAAGGGCTTCAAGATTGTGCCCTATTGCCCTCGCTGCGGAACGCCTCTGTCCTCCCAGGAGGTGGCCCAGGGCTATAAGGATGTGAAGGAACGCTCCGCCATCGCACGGTTCAAGGTGAAGGGCGAGGACGCCTATATCCTGGCATGGACCACCACGCCCTGGACCTTGCCCTCCAACGTGGCTCTCTGCGTGAACCCCAATGAGACCTACGCAAAGGTAAGCTGTGTGGACGGCCGTACCTACTATATGGCGGAGGCGCTTCTTGATACTGTGTTGGGGCCGCTGGCGAAGGATGAGCAGAAGGCCTATGAGGTGCTTGCCACATACACCGGAAAAGAGCTGGAATACAAGGAGTATGAGCCACTGTTTGACTGTGCCAAGGATGTGATCGCAAGACAGCACAAGAAAGCGCACTTCGTGACCTGCGATACCTATGTAACTCTGACGGATGGTACCGGTGTGGTTCACATCGCTCCCGCTTTCGGTGAGGATGACGCCAATGTGGGAAGAGCTTATGATCTGCCCTTTGTACAGCTGGTAAACGGCAAGGGAGAGATGACGGAGGAGACTCCTTATGCGGGAATCTTCTGTAAAAAAGCAGATAATCTGATCCTGCAGGATCTGGAAGACGCAGGACTTTTGTTTGACGCACCCAAATTTGAGCACAGCTATCCTCACTGCTGGCGCTGCGATACACCGCTCATCTACTATGCGAGAGAATCCTGGTTCATCAAGATGACGGCGGTGAAGGAGGATCTGATCCGCAACAACAATACCATCAACTGGATTCCGGAGAGCATCGGCAAGGGCCGCTTCGGGGACTGGCTGGAGAATGTACAGGACTGGGGAATTTCCCGTAACCGATACTGGGGAACACCCTTAAATATCTGGGAGTGTGAGTGTGGACATACCCATTCCATCGGAAGCATTGAGGAACTGAAATCTCTGTCCGACAACTGCCCGGAGGATATTGAACTGCACCGCCCATACATCGACGCGGTGACCATCAAGTGTCCCCACTGCGGCAAGGAGATGCATCGTGTGCCGGAGGTGATCGACTGCTGGTTCGATTCCGGCGCCATGCCTTTTGCCCAGCATCATTATCCCTTTGAGAATCAGGAGCTGTTTGAACAGCAGTTTCCGGCTCAGTTCATCTCCGAGGCTGTGGACCAGACAAGGGGATGGTTCTACTCCCTGTTAGCGGAGTCCACGCTGCTGTTCAACAAGGCTCCCTACGAAAATGTCATCGTTCTGGGCCATGTACAGGATGAAAACGGGCAGAAGATGAGCAAGTCCAAGGGTAATGCAGTAGACCCCTTTGACGCGCTGGAGACCTATGGCGCAGATGCCATCCGCTGGTATTTTTATATCAACTCCGCCCCCTGGCTGCCCAACCGCTTCCATGGCAAGGCCGTACAGGAGGGACAGCGGAAATTTATGGGAACGCTGTGGAACACCTATGCATTTTTCGTTTTATATGCTAATATAGATGAGTTCGACGCAACGAAGTACACATTGGAATATGAAAAATTGTCTGTCATGGATAAATGGCTTTTATCCAAGCTGAATTCCATGGTGGAGGCTGTGGACAGCAATCTGGCGAATTACCGTATCCCGGAGGCGGCCAGAGCATTGCAGGAGTTCGTGGACGACATGAGCAACTGGTATGTGAGAAGAAGCCGGGAACGTTTCTGGGCAAAGGGCATGGAGCAGGATAAGATCAATGCATACATGTCGCTGTACACCGCCCTTGTGACGGTGGCCAAGGCCGCAGCACCCATGATTCCTTTTATGACGGAGGATATCTACCGGAACCTGGTGGCGAACATTGACCCGTCTGCGCCGGAGAGTGTGCACCTGTGCGATTTCCCCAAGGTAGACACAGCGGTGGTCGACAAGGAGCTGGAGAAGCATATGGATGCGGTTCTTAAGCTTGTGGTTATGGGCCGGGCCTGCAGAAATACGGCCAACATCAAGAATCGTCAGCCCATTGGGAACATGTTTGTGAAGGCTCCCTTTGATCTGCCGGAGTTCTATCATGATATCATAGAAGATGAGCTGAATGTAAAAAAGGTTACTTTTACAGAGGATGTCAGCAGCTTTACCAGCTACACCTTTAAGCCGCAGCTTCGCACCGTAGGACCAAAATACGGCAAATTCCTGGGCCAGATTCAGAAGGCGCTGGCGGAGCTTGACGGCAATGCGGCCATGGCGGAGCTGAAAGCGGATGGAGTGCTTCGGCTTATCAGTATCCAGGAGGATATTGCGCTGACGGAGGAGGATCTGCTGATCACAGTGAGCCAGATGGAGGGCTATGTGACGGAAGCGGACAACGAGGTGACGGTTGTGCTGGATACGAACCTGACGCCGGAGCTGATTCAGGAGGGCTTTGTGCGGGAGCTGATCAGCAAGATTCAGACCATGCGGAAGGAAGCCGGCTTTGAGGTGATGGATAAGATTCGTATTTCCTATCAGGCGGAGGATAAAATAAAGGCTATTTTTGAGAACTATGGCGCGCAGATTCAGAAGGAAGTGCTGGCGGAGGATCTCTGCTTTGATACCCTTTCGGGATACCAGAAGGAGTGGAATATCAACGGCGAGCACGTGACACTGGGTGTAGAGCGTCTGTAGACGAGGGAGAAAGAGATGCAGAATAAAAAGTTTCAGAAAGAACAGATTAAGAAGG
>CABQGZ010000410.1 GCA_902463835.1 uncultured Lachnospiraceae bacterium | reverse complement strand
CCCTTTTGTTATTTTCTATTTTCGTCAGGTAGTTTTCGCTCGTCACACTAAGTATAACGGATTTATCGTCAGAAATCCAGAAATATTTTGCGTTTCTAAATAGAAACTATTGCTTCTAAAAGCCCGACATGATAAAATAAAAACAGATTTTGAACCAGGAGGTTTGTACATGTTGGATTCGGGACTTTATGAAAATAGACGTTCCAGTGGATTTGCAACGGCATCTCTGGTGCTTGGCATTGTAGGGCTTGCCACTGGATGCTGTGTATATACGAGTATTATCTGCGGTGCGTTGGCTGTGATATTTGCGCTTTTATCGAGAAATGAGAGGATGGACGCCAAAGCTCAGGTGGGATTGGGACTTGGAATTGCGGGTATTGTGATCGGGATTCTGATCGTAGTTGCTGCTTTTGCGGTTGTGATCGCGGAGTATGGCAGCTTTGAGAATTATATGGATACCTTCATGAAGAATTATTATGATATGCTGGGGATTGATCCTTCGATGTATCCGTACTATTAGATTGCGGACTAGATTTGATGCAAAGGGACGCCGCTGGGAAGGGGAAGCGCCATATCAGACGCGCTTTCGCTTCTCAGCAGCTTTCATTCTTTTAATAACAGCAGCTTTTCTTTGGGAAGCTGTATTTTTTGTGGGAAGCTCTCTGGGGTTGCATTGGGATTCAAGTCTTTGTAGGTTTTCCACCAGATTGCTTCTTTTGCGTTTTTACTGGTTGCCTTCATGTGATATTTGTATTCAAAGGGGGATTCTACCAGGTCTAAAAGCTCCATCTGATAGATGTTCTCACCATTTTCATTGTTTTCGATATCTGCCACACGGATGTCGTGGGAGCGGATGCCTACATAGTGGATGTCTTCGGCGACGGGGACGGCTGTTGTCAGATGGATGTCCCAATCGATGGCATAGACTTCGTAAGCACCGGTTTTTGCTGCTGGAGAAATGTTGTTGCAGCCGGTGAGGCGGGCCACTTTATTATTTATGGGGGTGAAAAAGATATCATTCAGGGTTCCTGTCTGGAGTACCTGTCCATCGTCGATGGCAAGTACATTGGGACAGAAACGGTAGATATCGTGCCGGCTGTGGGATACCAGCAGCACATCACCTGCATAATCCTTTAACAGAAGCATGAGCTCCCGCTGCAGCTTTTCCTTGAGATAGCCGTCCAGGGCTGAGAAGGGCTCGTCCAGCAGGATGAGTTCCGGGCGGACAGCCATCATGCGGGCCATAGCGACCCTCTGCTGCTGGCCGCCGGACAGCTGGGCTGGATAATGCTTTTCCAGGCTCTGCAGCTGGAACTGCTGTATCAACCCTGCCACTGCCTGGCGCTTTTCCAATCTTCCTCCCTGTTCCCCCATTGTACAATTCCTTCTCTGCACTTTATTTTCCACCGCTTTTTTCCCTGCCATATAGAACAGATTCCACTTCCTGCCACCGCGTATTCCCACACCGATGTTCTCCTCCACCGTCATGTTTGGAAAAAGGGCATAGTTCTGGAACAGATAGCCTACTTTGCGCTGTCTGGGTGTGAGATTGATCTTTTTTTCCGAGTCAAAAAGCACTCTGTCGTTTAGAATGATGCTCCCTTCATCCGGTGTCTCGATGCCTGCAATACATTTTAAGGTCATACTCTTACCGCTTCCGGATGCGCCCAGCATGCCCAGGTAACCGGCTTCCTGCTCGAAGGAGATATCCAGTCTGAAATCTCCCAGTTGTTTTTTGATCTGTACTTTCAGCATATTCTCTCCCCTACCAGCGTTTCACCTGCTTCATTCCTCTTAATTTTGAAGAAACCAGGTTCATGATGACAATCATAACAAAAGCGATGACAATGATAATGGTCACCCAAATCCCCGCCGTCACATAGTCGCCATCCTGTATGACCATGGCAATTTTCTGGGAGATGGTAGCCGTCTTGCCGGGAATATTTCCAGCAAGCATGGAGGTGGCGCCATATTCTCCCAGCGCTCTGGCGAAGGTAAGGATCGTACCGGATATGACGCCGGGCCCAGCATTAGGCAGTATCACCCGCCAAAAAATCTCTGTTTCGTTCATTCCCAGGGTTCTTGCCGCGTAAATCAGATTCACGTCCACCTGTTCAAAGGCCGCTCTGGCATTCCGGTACATAAGCGGAAAGGCAATGACCGTAGCTGCGATGACACATCCGAGCCAGCTCTGCACCACCTTGATATCAAAGGTGTCATACAAAAACATCCCCACCGGCCTGCGCCTGCTGAATAACAGCAACAGAAAAAAGCCTGCCACCGTGGGAGGCAGTACCATGGGCAGGGTCAACAAGCCATCCGCGATGGCTTTTCCCTTTGTTCCCGCCCGCATCACCCTCCTGGCTGCAAAAATCCCCAGAAAAAAAGAGAGAATGGTGGCCACGATTCCTGTTTTTAATGAAATAAAGAGGGGACTGAAATCCAAGTCCCCTATCACTGTCATAACTTCCTTCATCTTACCACATCCGTGTCAAAATAGAAACTTTCAAATATTTCCTTTGCGCTATCAGAAAGCACATATTCATAAAAATCCCTGGCTGCTGCAGTCTGGTTCTCGTCTGCCTCGTCATTTTTCACCAGACAGATGGGGTAGATCACATCTCCGGTCAGATCGTAGCTGACCGTCTCCAGAATCTCCAGTTCATTCTCATAACCGTATGTATCGGAATAATAAGTAGTTCCCACTTCGCAGGAGCTCTCCGCCACAGCCAGAAGCACCTTGCTCACGTTGGCCTGTTCGCTGATCTCCACACCGCCAAGACTCGCGGATACCTGCTGTGTCGTGATGGCGGATACATCCTCCGCCTCCACCAGCATTCCAAGCTTTACCAACGCCTGTCTGGTGTACCTTCCCACCGGCACGCTTCCGTCCGCCAGCGCAATACTCTTTGCTTTTGCAAGCGTTTCCAGTCCGCTGACCTGGGTACCACTGTCCTTTCTCGTCACCACAACCACCTGATTATTCACCACATTGGCTCTGGTTCCTTCTGTCACAAGGCCATTCTTCTCCAAGGTGTTCATCTGCTTTGCGGCAGCGGAAAAGAAGATATCACATTCATACCCCTCCTGGATCTGGGTCAGCAGTGTTCCAGAGCTGTCCGCGTTGAATACAATCTTTACATTCGGATGCTCCTTGTTGTACTCCTCCGCAAGCTTTGTCATCACCGTATTCAGGCTGGCCGCTATGAACACCTGAATCTCGGTCTCCTCCGCCTTGGCGCTTCCTTTTTTGCCTGTCTCTTCCGTTCCCTGTTCGTTTCCGCTCTTGTCAAGCCCGTTTTCTTTCCCTGTCCCGCCGCAGCCGGTCAGCATACTTGCTCCCAGCGCCATTGCCAGCATATATGCCAGCATTCTCTTCTTCATTCTTGTTCTCCTTTTCTGAGCCCTCACCGTTTAGCATACAATATAGCTTGTTTTTTCTGCGAAATCAACCTTTTTGGAAATGTCATATCGTCATATTAACGCTGCCTGCTCGATCAAGTCAATACCGCCAATCAGAAACGCATTCTTCACCACAAAATTGACGGCCACAAGCCCCAGTGCTATCCACAGATAGATGTCCCGGTATTTCATCCCGATGGCAATTCTCCCCTTTGAAAGCTTCTGAATGGTATGGCTGATCATAAACCATCCGCCTACCACAGCAGTATAGAGTACAAAGGGATGGTAGATCAGGGACGCCAGTACCTTGCCGTGCATCAGAGCTGACACAGCTCTTGTTCCGCCGCAGCCCGGGCAGTAGAAGCCGGTCAGTACCAAAAACAGGCAGGGCGGCAGCTTTTCCGACAATCCTGGCCATAGCTTGACTGCCGCAGCAATCACAAGCACCGCAAGCAGGAGAATCCAGCCAATGACGTATAGCACATTTTCATCTGTCTTTGTGTTTTTCATGATCCGGTTACTCCTTTTTCTCCATTGCGCGGTTCGTCATCTAATGGCTGCTCTCCAGTTCTTCAATTCGCTTTTTTAACAGCTTTATCGCTTCGTCCTTCTGGCTCAGCTGCTCGTCCTTCTGGCTAAGCTGCTCGTCCTTCTGGCTCAGTTGCTCGTCCTTCTGGCTCAGCTGCTCGTCCTTCTGGCTAAGCTGCTCGTCCTTCTGGC
>CABQGZ010000409.1 GCA_902463835.1 uncultured Lachnospiraceae bacterium | reverse complement strand
ATCGTAACAATGGTTCGTGGTATAGGTGAATGGAACAAAAATAACCAATCACCGAAGCTGACGGTTCCTGCCACTGTTGTAGCGAAGCGGTCGGATGTACATAGAGGAATCGAGACTATGCACACCTTCACAAGCTACTATGTCACGTTCCAGGTGGAGAGCGGCGACCGGATGGAATTTGAGATCTCCGACATGGAATACGGCATGCTGGCGGAAGGAGACTCAGGGGAGCTGACCTTTCAGGGTACCCGCTATTTGAATTTCCGCCGGGAGGGCGCGGAATAAAATTTTGGGAAATTTTGTAGTATTTGCCCGGAGATAGCAAGTATATAGATGAACACACGGCAGGGCTGCCGGGGAAGGAGGTACGCACGGTGGACGACAGTCAAATCATTGACCTGTTTTTCGTGCGGTCGGAGCTGGCTATCAGCGAATTGGACGCCAAATACGGAAAGGTTTGCCATAAACTGGCCCACAATATCCTGGACAGTCGGCAGGATGCGGAGGAGTGCGTCAACGATGCGTACCTGGGCACGTGGAACGCCATTCCGCCGCAGCGGCCTGATCCGCTGCTGCCTTTCGTGTGTGTCTTGGTCCGCCGGTATTCGATCATGCGCTACCGTGCCAACACGGCTATGAAACGAAACAGCTCTTACGATGCCTGCATGGAGGAGATCGAGAACTGCATCGCCGCCCCCGGCAGAGTGGAGGACCACTATGAGGCCAAGGTGCTGGCCCGGACTATCGAGCGGTTTTTAGATACGCTGAACCGGGAGAACCGGGTGATCTTCATGCGCCGGTATTGGTACTCCGACAGCTATGCGGCCATCGCCGCGCTGACGGGACTCACGGAGAAGAACGTATCCGTCCGGCTGGCCCGGGTGCGAAAGCAGCTGCGGGACTATCTCATGAAGCAGGGGGTGCTGACATGAATCGGGAGCTTTTCTCGGACGCCATGAATGAGATCGACTCCAAATATGTGGAGGAGGCCCTCACCTATAAGCCTGCCAAGCGGTTCGTATTCCCGGTATGGGCTCAGCGGTGCGTTGCGGCATGCTTGATCTGCGTGCTGGGCCTGGGCGTGGTGCTGGCAGCCAGCCCGGAGGCCCGGGCGGAGATACAGCGGTGGATTGAAACATGGCGGGGCAGTCAGGTCTCCTATACGTATTTTGGTGATCCATTGGAGAAGCCTATCCCCCATTATCAGATCACCGCACTGCCGGAGGGATTTGCAGAAGAGCTGGACCAGCGCTTTGACGAGACTGATTGTGTACAGCACAGTTACCGGCGGGGTGATGAGCGGATCATTCTGGGATATATTTATATGCAGGATGATAATTTCAGTTTTTATGATATGGGTGAGGATACGGAGATCTCAGAACTTGAGGTCAACGGAAATCCCGGCAAATTTTATTTGTCGGATGACCCGGCGCTATGGAGCGTCATCGAGTGGATCGATACGGAACACAGCATCCATTTCAGCATTAACGCCTGCGGTACACAGAAAGAGCTGCTGGCCCTGGCGGAAAGTGTAAAGCCGGCGGAGGATGATATCTGCACCGCCGGAGAAAATACCGAGCCTCCGGTGGAACTGGGGGAAGGAGAAATTTGGAGGGAAGAGCCATGGACGGATACTGTGTCTGGGTAGATACCATCAAGAAGATTGCGTCGTTCCATCATGTGGAGCAGAGCGATTTCATGCACTTTCTGCAGCATGAGACCTTCATGGCCTACCTCTGTACCCTGACCACTCAGGGCTATCGTTTTCAGTAAGGGGAACCACAGCTACAGCTGTAGAGGACGGACGCGGCGGCGGTATCTGGGACTACCGTGGATTCCATATCACAAAGGCATGTATGCTGGCCTTGGCGGAGGAGATCACCGGTCGGCGGGAGCTGCCGCTTTTTCCCGGAACGTTGTACGGGATGAAGAAGCGGCCTGCTGCCTGTACCGCCTCCATAAATTGGTGATGCGGGGCGCCGGCGGCTTTGACAAGGAGGAGTACCTGGTTTTGGTGCTTTCCGGCTTGCTCCGGCGGTGGAAATTATAAATTTCAGGTCAGAAATAATTTTTCAGTGGTAGCGAAGGTCTGTGGGTTTGTGAGGTACTAATCGACTGTACAGAATACATTCCATTTTAACCAACTGAATTATGCATGCAGTGAAAGGAGCGTATTTTCATGAAAAAATTTTTATCCATGACCATGACGCTTATTATGTTGATGGCCCTTGCTGTTCCTGCGTTTGCCGTTGACAAAGAATCAGATTCGAACTCGGAAGCAGAAGTGCAGGAAGAGATTTTGGAGAGCGCGAGCGAATTTGCATATTTAGATGCAGATAAGGCTACTCCGGAACTAAAGGAAAAAATTCTGGAAGCACGAAAGGAAATCATTTACAATACTGACTGGGTTGCTGATGGCTATGTTGGATGTATCCGGAACATTAAAACTGGAAAGTTAATCAAGGAATTGCCAGAATTTTCTGAGGTATTTCCTGGATGGGATGTTCCCATCGAAGAAAATAACGCTAAAATTGAAATTTCTGAACCCGTATTGCCTGCAGTGCCTGCAGATAACACAATGGAGGAAATTAAGCCTTTGTCGATTGGAACGGGCCTGGATGACTGGATCGTACTTTTGAGTGAAAGAGTCTACCTTAAGTCCGCAAGTTCGACAACAAACGCTACTCCATTTGCAGCCTTTACACTTGACCCGTATAAGATGGGTACACAGATTAGAGCGTATGCTACATCGCTGTCGGCGAGCGAAACCTGCAATATCGGATTCAGTGATTATTCCTCTGGCAAGTCTTTAGCTTCGGCTGTTAACCTCGTTGAGTACGAAGCTTTGGAATTATATGTGGGAGTGGGCAAACCGACTGTAGGGGTTAGAGCAAGCACATATAGTAATCCTGGATGGTCGACTATCGAGGTTGATGGTGCTTATCGGATAACAAATATTAGATAAACTAAACATGGGGCGGTAAGTTTTTGAAATCAATAGATGGATTATAAGCTACTGCTTGGAAAACAATTTATGGAAGGAACGAAAATATGAAAAGAATTGCGGGAATGATTCTGGTTGTTGCAATGGTTGCATCTTTGGGAATTGTGTCCGTCTTTGCTGCGGACACCCGCGAGGATGAAATGCCGGCGACATGCATCGCAGAAATTACAGATAGTGGAGAAGTCATTTACTATGTAGAGGACGAGCCAAAAGAAAACGATGAAGCTACAGCACCTGCTACTTGGGTGGCGGATGTAGATGAAGACGAAGAGGACTCTCCGATTATTACCAGGGCCAGCGATCTGATCTTAGACGAAAATCTCTCTGACGTAGAAACGAGTCGAGGGAGTGGATCGACATCTTTTAGGATTTCAAGATCTCAGCCATATTTCAGGGTGGCCATTAAGAATAATGGCTCTGAAACGTTGCACGCAAGCATGTGCTTCGGCAATAAAAACGCTGAATCTTTCTGGGATCAAGACATCCCGGCGGGAGGCTCGTCCAAGAAAGTATGGACGGCAAACGAGTTTGGAAAATTCTATATTAACTTTACAAGCAATCCCCATGGCCTGAATCTGGATGGAACAGTTTCTGTTCGTGTTTCGTCCAATAAAAGTGACTTGAGCTGATTGATGCTAAAAAACCGGCGGCATGAGAAAAGACGAAACACGACTAATTTGGGCTGCCGGAAGGGAAAACTCTCTTCCGGCAGCTTATTTTTACAGCGATTATAGTAATTATGGAGAGGGTTATGAGTGACAAAGGCAATAGAATTAGCCAAGTGGTTGAAAATAGGCAACACATAATTAAACATTGTAGAGGAAAAATGTTTACAAGTGAGTCTCTGAAAATCGTTGCACTTATATGTATGCTTATCGATCATGCAGGGGCAACCCTGTTCCCGCAATGCGATATTTTGCGTAGTATTGGACGAGTATCATTTCCGTTATATGCGTTCCTTTTGGCTCAAGGCTGTAAGCATACGCATAGTATGGAACGGTATCTGCTTGGCCTTGGAATATTTGCGCTGATTAGTGAAATTCCTTATGACTTGGCATTTGGAAACTCTATTAATTTCCTGGATCAGACAAACATTTTTTACACACTTTTTTTATCAGCGGCATGTGTCTATATCTATGAT
>CABQGZ010000408.1 GCA_902463835.1 uncultured Lachnospiraceae bacterium | reverse complement strand
TGAACTGTCTGCCGACTCAGAAATTCCATTCGATCGTTATTTTTTGTTTTCCGGTAAGCGTATCTTTTGGGCTGACAATAACACGATGGACCAACAGTACAACAAGTTCGCGGGTCAGGTACGAAACCTGTGCCAGTTCACGGACACGCTGCATCTGCGTCTGGACTCCACCGGTTTCTTCCTGCTGTTGTTCCAGTTCCGTTTCCAATGTATCGATCCGGGTCTCTGCCTTTTTCACTTCTTCCAGAAAGGTCTGGTTCATTTCAGAAAACTGAACGGCATCAATTAAACCTGACACCTTATCCAGATACAACTCCTGCATGGCCTTGCGCCGCCGGGCTGCTTCGCTCTTCAACCGTTTCAGCTCGTCACGCCTGGCCTGCTCTCGCTGCCGGATGGGGTCATCCTGTTCTGGAAGGGTAACTTTTTCAGGGTCAAAATAGTCTGCCGCATACGCCCGGATACGTTCCAGTACAGCATTCTCCAACGCGTCCATATCGGTACAGGTCTTGTTGCCGCACACTTCCGGTGCGCGCTGGTGCATCCGGCAGCGAACATAGCGTCTTTGTGTTCCATCCGCTCTCGGCTGACGGCCAGTTTGCTCCATGCAGCTGCCACAGCATCCACAAACCACTTTTTTTGCCAGCGGATGGATCGTTCCCTTCTCGCCGCTCCGGGTGCGCTCCTGCATCATCCTCTGGACCGTTTCAAACATTTCTCGCTCAATAATAGCTTCATGCGTATTTTCTACAACGATCCACTGCGATTTTGGAAGCCAAATCGTCTTTTCAGACTTGTAACTTATCTTTTTATGCTTTCCCTGCACCATATTTCCGATATAAAGCTGATCATGTAATATTTGATATACAGTGGGACTGCTCCAAAGAGCCGCATTTGTATTCTTTAATGCACTGCGGTAATGGATGCCATGCAGCTGCTTATAGGCTGTTGGGCTTGGAATTTTTTCGTCATTCAGGATGCGTGCGATCTTGTGTGCGCCGATCCCGTTAAGAGCCATGGAAAAGATCCGCCTTACCACTTCGGCTGCTTCCGGGTCGATGATGAGTTTTCCTTTTGCATTTGGGTCTTTGCAGTATCCATACCGTGCAAAAGAGCCGATGAACAGCCCCTCTTTCCGCTTGTGGTCAAGCACCGAGCGGACATTGGTGGACAGATCTTCCAGATACCACTCGTTGATCAGGCCGTTGATCTGGCGGGATTTTTTGTTCGCGGTATCGTTGGTATCCACATGATCTACCACCGCAATGAAGCGGATGCCCCACTCCATGAACTTTCCGTGCAGATACTTTTCCACGAGCTCCATGTCACGGGTGAAACGGGATTGCGTTTTGGCCAGTACCACATCAAACTGATGTTCGCTTGCGGCTTGCAGCATCGAATTGAACGCTGGACGGTTCCGGTCGATGCCGGAATAGTCCTCATCCGAATAGATCTGGTAAATATCAAGCCCTTTCTCCATGGCGTACTGGAGCAGCATCGACTTTTGATTCTGAATGCTCTCCGATTCACCAATTTTATCTTCATCTTCTTTGCTCAGGCGGCAATAAATTGCTGCTTTCATGATTTGCCCCCTTCTTTTTGTACACGAGCATCCATGCGCAGCATAACGCATCCCTCCTTCAAATTCAGGGATGCCACATCAGGCACAGGATCTTGAAGGAACGGCATTGAGCAATCCATCGATGATATATCGCTCAAATTCCTTTTGAAACCGTTCTTTGCGCTGTTCGTTGTTGTCCGAACGAAATTTTTCGTGCAGAATAAAAGGAGTTTTTTTCATCGAATCCCCCTTTTCGGTCCATCTGGTCGTGATATGTGTCACTTCAGTCTATTTCCAGTCAGCGAAATTCAGAACTTTCCATATTTTTCATGCAAAATATTGCAAGACGTTCAAAATCAACTTGAAACGCCTTTGCCGCAATGGTACAATTATACTGTCATTTTATGGAAACTCGGCGCAAAACCCCGTGCGGACCAGGCCGCAAGCGTCGGAGTTCCTGTGGGATGTGTAAGAATAGCTAAGGCAGCACTGCGCTACTGCACTTGCGTAGTATTGCTTTCCGAAAATGTGAGGAAGGTATTATTATATGATGAAGAAGATCTCCCGCCGCTCCTTTTTGCAGGTTTGCGGCATTACTGCGGCAACGGCGGCGCTGACTTCCTGCGGCGGCGGTAAGGCCGAGAGCGGCAAGATCCAGATCACTTTTTATCTGTGGGATCGCTCCATGATGAAAGCGCTTACTCCGTGGCTGGAAGAAAAATTCCCGGAGTATGAGTTCAGCTTCATTCAGGGCTTCAACACCATGGACTACTACCGTGACCTGCTGAACCGTGCGGAGCAGCTGCCGGATATCATCACCTGCCGCCGCTTCTCCCTGAACGATGCGGCTCCTCTGGCAGAGCATCTGATGGACTTGAGCACTACCGAGGTTGCAGGCACCTTCTATTCCAGCTACCTGAACAACAATCAGGAGCCAGACGGTGCAATCCGCTGGCTGCCCATGTGCGCCGAGGTGGACGGCACGGCTGCAAATGTTGATCTGTTTGCTCAGTATAATATCCCCCTGCCCACCAACTATGCCGAGTTCGTGGCGGCGATCGATGCCTTTGAGGCTGTCGGTATCAAGGGCTATCAGGCAGACTGGAGGTATGACTACACCTGTCTGGAAACCATGCAGGGCTGCGCCATCCCGGAGCTGATGAGCTTGGAGGGCACCACTTGGCGTATGAACTACGAGAGTGAGACCGAGGACGGCTCTACCGGTCTGGACGATGTGGTATGGCCGAAGGTCTTTGAAAAATACGAGCAGTTCCTCAAGGATGTGCGGGTGCAGCCCGGTGACGCTCGGTTGGAGTTGAACCCCATTGCCAAGCCCTTCTATGAGCGGCAGACCGCCATGATTCGCACCACAGCAGGCATAGCGGATGTAATGTTTGATCTGCACGGCTTTAACGCATCTATTCTGCCCTATTTCGGCGAGACCGCCAATGATAGCTGGCTGCTAACCTACCCCATGTGTCAGGCGGCAGTTTCCAACACGGTAGCACAGGACGAGGCAAAGCTGGCTGCTGTGCTGAAAGTACTTGAAGCCGTGTACAGCGCAGATGGTCAGAACAAGATGGCTGTCGGTGCTGCTGTACTGTCTTATAACAAGGAGGTCAATATTACCTCCTCCGCTTCTCTGGAGCACGTTACGGATATCATCAGCGCAAATCATCTGTATATGCGTCTGGCCTCCACCGAGATCTTCCGCATTTCGGAAGACGTAGGACACAAGATGATGACCGGCGAATATGATGCCAAGGCCGCATACGATGCGTTCAATGAGCAGCTGGTCACCCCCAGAGTGGACCCCGAAGCCGAGGTGCTGTTTACCCAGAACACTGCATACTCCATCGACATGACCGACCACGGCAGCGCTGCGGCTTCCTCGCTGATGACCGCCCTGCGCACCACCTATGATGCGTCTATTGCAGTCGGCTACTCGCCGCTGGTGTCTACCTCTATCTACTGCGGCGATTACAGCAAGCAGCAGCTTTTGTGGGTAATGGCTGGCAACTACGCTGTCTCACAGGGTGAATATACCGGTGCAGAGCTGCGGCAGATGATGGAGTGGCTGGTAAACGTAAAGGACAACGGTGCAAACCCCATCCGTCACCGGAATTATATGCCCGTGACCAGCGGCATGGAATATAAGGTGACCGAATACGAGCAGGGCAAGTTCCGTCTGGAAGAACTCACCATCAACGGCGCTCCGCTGGACGATGCTGCCACCTATACCGTCTTTGTGGCGGGCACGGATGTGTGGATGGAGGACAAGGTCTACTGCAACTGCCCCATGCCGGAGAACCTGAAAACCAAGCGGACGGACTACGCCATTGAAGGGACAGACAGCCGCTCCTGCCTGAAGGATTCGCTAGCGGTCAGCAAGCAGTTCCCCGCTCCTTCCGACTATCTGACCATTGTACAGGGAGAATAAACTCTTGAAAAAAGAAACTAAGATGCGGCCTGCTATAAAAAGCCGTATCCTCGCGGTCATAGCAGCGCTGCTGCTCGGCATCAGTATTTTGACGAGCTTCGTTGTCTTTACGGATTTTATGGAGCACACCATCTACGAGGAAAGCACTGCGCACCTTACCG
>CABQGZ010000407.1 GCA_902463835.1 uncultured Lachnospiraceae bacterium | reverse complement strand
ATGTATGCGAATATGACGGTGGAGCTAGAGGACTGGGACAAGTATCAGGAGGATGAGAAATATTTGAATTACCTGAAGGAATTCGGTTCTTGCCTTGGACTGGTCAATTATGATTTCTATCCCTTTGACGCCGAAACCATACGGGGACAGTATCTGAAAAATCTGGAGCTGGCGGCCATGGCGGCTCAGGGAAGGCTGGATTGCGGAGTTACGGTTCAGTCCATGGCCTTGCGGAATAAGCGAACTGGAGAGATTGGCTGTCGCGTTATGGATATAAAATCATATTATACCTATCAATTATATTGCGCTTTGGCTTATGGGATGAAGACGATCACCTATTTTACCTATTGGAATCACTGGGGGACTGCCGCCAGCGAGACGGAGGACATGTATCATACGATGATTCATGCGGACGGCTCCACAAATACAGAGGTCTATCAATTTGTAAAGGAAGCGAATGAGGAGATCCGGGGTCTGGAGCAGGCGTATATGGATTTTAATTGGCAGGGAACCATGAAAATTACCGGCATTGACCGTGACGGTCTGCTGGCAGGGATCTCAAATTACAGGGATCCGTTGATCGAGAAAGCTGTGGCGTCCAACGATACCATAATCGGCTGTCTGAAGAATTCCAGGGGACAGATGGGATACATGGTGGTAAATGTAACGGATCCGGCGGATGAGGTATCGACGGAGGCGCGTATTACTTTTCAGAAGGCTCAAAAGGCTGTTGTATATGTGAGGGGACAGAGGCAGGAAGAAGTGCTTTTGAATGGAAGCTATACGGTAAAGCTGCCTTCCGGTGTGGGTGTGTTTATCATTCCGTTCTCCGGAGAAGCTTTTCATGTGTGATGTGGAAATGAAAACAAGTGTAGGAAGAAAAATACATGACAGAATATATTTATCCATTTTTATGGATTGAAAATGATGACATAGAAAGTATCCAGAGAGAGATTCTGGCAATCCGGCAGAGCGGAGCAAACGCATTTTGTGTGGAGTCGCGCATACACCCGGACTTCTGCGGGGAGAGCTGGTGGCACACCATGGATGCGATATTGGAATATGCGAGAAAGCTTGATATGAAAGTATGGCTGCTGGATGACAAAAGCTATCCTACAGGCAATGCGGCAGGAAGGATCACAGATGACTCGCCTCTTCGCTCCTGGCGTATCAAAGCAGAGAATGTTGATCTGGAGGGGCGAAAGGGAACGGTACGTATGCTGGTTCGAACCAGGGAGGATATGGATCAGGAGGACGAGGTACTGGGTGTTTTCCTGATACAGCTTCGAGACAATGTTGCTGTAAATATCAGGGATCTGGCAGAGTACGTTATAGATGATGTTGTTCAGTTCGAGTATGACGGCATCCCCTCCCGGTTGGTGGTCATCATGAAGACCAGGGGAGGCTGGGAGAAGAACCGGAAAAATTATATCGATATGCTGAATCCAAGGTCTGTTTACAAATTGATTGAGACGGTGTATGAGCCCCATTACAGGCGCTATGTGGAAAATGGGGAGTACGCAGGAACCTTCGAGGGCTTCTTTTCGGATGAACCGCGCTTTGCCAACGGAATTACCCATCCTCAGTTTTTATTGGGTGTGCATCACTGTGCCCGTACGGTGGGAATGCTTGGTATGGCCTACCCCTGGCGAGATGGATTGTGGGAACAGGTGGCGGAGGAAGCGGAAGAAATCAAAGATTTTGGAGCGAGACAGATGCTGGCTCTCTGGTATGATATCGGTCAGGAGACTTCGGCGGTGCGCTGTGCTTATATGAATGTGATTACCCGGGAGTATGCCAGGAATTTCTGTGTACAGCTTTCTGATTGGTGTCATGAGCGGGGACTTGTATATGGAGGACATATACTGGAAGATTCCGGCGCTCACCGAAGACTTTCCTGTTCTGCCGGACATTATTTCCGCAGCCAGCAGGGGGCGGATTATGCAGCGGTGGATGTGGTGCTGCATCAGATTAAGCCATATTATGAAAATAGGCATATTGCGCCTATCTCGGGTGGTTATGCGGATCCGTTGTTTTTCAACTATTCTCTTGCGAAGCTGGCGGCCTCGGAGGCAGCCCTTGATGAGAATAAGAAAGGACGTGCATTATGTGAGATTTTTGGCGCGTATGGCTGGGGTGAGAGTACGGAGGAGATGCTGTTTCTGACCAACCATATGTTGGTCCGGGGGATTAACATGTTCATTCCCCATGCGTTTTCTCCTGTATTTCCAAAGTTGGATTGCCCGCCTCATTTTTACGGAAACGGACAGAATCCGGCCTTTGCGGGCTATTGCATGTTGGGACAGTATATGAACGACATGTGCAGACGGTTCAGCGGCGGCAGAGCGTATGCGCCGGTAGCCGTTCTGTATGATGCGGAGTCTGAGTGGAGTGGCCGGCCATTTGCGGATATGGACGGGATTGCCAGGGTGCTTATGGAGCATCAGATCGATTTTGTATTTGTCCCGGAGGATAAGCTGGATCAGGTCAGAGAGTATGAGTGTCTGATCGTACCGTACCGGCAGTATCTGTCGCAGCAGACAAGACAGAAGCTGCAAAAAATCGAACAGCTGTGGGAGGGAGAGCAGCCACGCGAAAGCGGAGCGGAACGAAAAATTTATTATATTCATTCCAGTGAACAGGATGAAATGGAAGAAATAGCGGCTGTGCTGGAAAAAGATGGCATGGCATCTTTAAATATACATGGCGATAAGAAGCTATTGCGTGTTATGCGTTATGACAAAGCCGGAAAGACGGAATATTTTGTACATAATGAGAAGCCATCGGCCTGTTTCGTACAGGTAGAGACGGATGGAGAAGATCTGCTGTCAGAGGATCTCTTAAATGAGCGAACGGAAAGGCTATTCTGTCAGCAGGGGACGGCAACCTTGTATTTGGAGCCAGGGCAGGCAGTTATTCTGACAATGGTAAAGCATGAGGAGGCTGAAAGGGAAGAAAAGCCGGAAGTAAGAACGGTTCCCTTTGAGCTGATAAGAGAAAGCGAGCAGGAAAAGGAATATTATGCCGATATCTTATGGGATGAGAGAACAGGAAGCGCCGATGAAGGCGTGTTGGTCATTTTTTACCAGGGAGAGTCCATTCATGTGCAGGCAGGCGGCTGCTGTTATGACAGAATAGTAAGCCCGGCATATATTCCGCTGCCGCATGATGGTGCGATAGCTGCAAGAATAAGGGTCAAGGGAAATCTTGGCGAGGAGATGAAGGATGATTTGACAAGATTTTCTATTTTGAGACCCATAGAGATAAGGAAAATAGAAATTTATTTCAGAAAGAGAGCAGGAGAAACATATGCAGAAACAGAGAGTGAAGCTTAGTACCACACCCTGGGAGGTTGTGGAAGAGGGCTGGCAGGAAGAAAACAATTTATATTTTGAGACGAATTTTACACTGGGAAATGGCTACATGGGCGCACGCGGTCTGTTGGAGGAGGGATTCCATCGGGAGAAGGAAACCTACCCGGGCTTATATCTGTCCGGCGTCTATGACAATTTCAGCGGCCCTTATGTGGAGCTGGTGAATTGCCCGGATTTCTTTCATGGGGAGGTTACCATTGGCGGCTATCCCATGGTACTTACAAAAGAGAACACCGGTGAATACTCCCGTGTGCTCAATATGCGGGACGGAACGCTGACCAGGAAGTTCGTATGGACAGCTCCTGACGGCAGCAGAACCAGGATATACTGGCAGCGGTTCCTGTCTATGGACAATGTGCACCTGGCCTGCCAGCGGTTCTGGGCGGAGCCTGTGGATCACAGTCATACCATCGTGTTAAAAACAGGGCTGTCCGCTGATGTGTTCAACCGCAGACAGCAGGAATATCCACCCCTTAAGGAGATCATCCCCAACTATCATCTGGACTTTTTGAGTGCCGGTACGTCGCCTGCCTCCGGCAGCTGGCTGTCTGTCATGACGAAGACGAGAAGGACCGAGCTGGCCTTTGGCGTTCATGTGAAAGCAGTGGAGGGCGGCAGCGTCCATTCAGATACGTTGGAGCGTGGTATTGCGATGGAATTTACCTTTACCGGCGCACCCGGAAAGCGTGTGGGAATGGACAAGGTGGTGAGCGTCTACACGTCGCGGGATGGGGAGGCGCCCCTGCCCAAGGCCCTCACAGACATGGGAGAGGACTATGACGTGCTTCTCCAAAAA
>CABQGZ010000406.1 GCA_902463835.1 uncultured Lachnospiraceae bacterium | reverse complement strand
GATTAATATTGAGACAACACCTAATTATGAAAAAAGGAGAAACGACATGGCAAAAGTTGGAATTGTAATGGGCAGTGATTCAGATATGCCGATCATGGCGAAGGCGGCAGATATCCTGGAGGAGCTTGGCATTGATTATGAGATGACCATCATCTCTGCACACCGGGAGCCGGATGTATTCTTTGAATATGCGAAAACAGCGGAGGAGAAGGGGTATAAGGTGATCATTGCAGGAGCCGGAATGGCAGCGCATTTGCCAGGTATGTGTGCCACAATGTTCCCTATGCCGGTTATCGGGGTTCCCATGCATACAACGTCTTTAGGAGGACGGGATTCCCTGTATTCTATCGTCCAGATGCCTTCCGGGATTCCGGTGGCAACGGTTGCCATCAACGGCGGCGCCAACGCAGGACTGCTGGCGGCTAAGATTCTGGCTACTTCGGATGCAGTGTTGCTGGAACGTGTGAAAGCATATTCCAAAAACCTGAAGGAGCAGGTGCAGAGGAAGGATGCGCGCCTTCAGGAAGTAGGATATAAAGAATATATGAAAAAATAGACGGAGGAGAAAAGAATGGACTACAAGAACGCCGGTGTGGATATTGAAGCCGGATATAAATCAGTGGAATTAATGAAAAAACATGTACAGCAGACTATGCGCAGCGAGGTGCTCACCAATCTGGGCGGTTTTTCCGGGGCATTTTCCATGGAAAAATTCAAAGATATGGAGAAGCCCACTCTGGTCTCCGGCACGGACGGTGTGGGAACCAAGCTGAAGCTGGCTTTTCTGATGGACAAGCATGATACTGTGGGAATTGATTGTGTTGCCATGTGCGTCAACGACATTGCCTGCGCAGGCGGTGAGCCGTTGTTCTTCCTTGATTACATTGCCTGTGGGAAGAATGAGCCGGAGAAGATTGCATCCATCGTAAGCGGTGTGGCGGAGGGCTGTATCCAGTCCGGCGCGGCTTTGATCGGCGGCGAGACGGCGGAGATGCCCGGCTTCTATCCGGTGGACGAGTACGATCTGGCTGGGTTTGCTGTGGGCGTGGTGGATGAGAAGGATCTGATCACTGGGAAGGATGTAAAGGTCGGTGATGTGCTCATTGGAATGGCTTCCTCCGGCGTCCACTCCAATGGCTTTTCCCTGGTTCGGAAGGTGTTCCGCATGACGGCAGAGAGCCTGAACACCTATTATGATGAGTTGGGAACCACCCTTGGGGAAGCGCTGATCGCCCCCACTAAGATCTATGTAAAGGCGTTGAAATCCATCAAGGAGGCCGGCGTCACTGTGAAGGCCTGCAGCCATATTACCGGCGGCGGCTTCTATGAGAATATCCCGCGTATGCTGCCGGAAGGCAAGCGTGCAGTAGTGGAGAAGGGCAGTTATCCGGTACCTCCGATCTTCGCCATGCTGAAGAGAGAGGGCGAGATTGAGGAAGAGATGATGTACAATACCTACAACATGGGGCTTGGCATGATCGTCGCGGTAGATCCGGGGAATGTGGACAAAGCCATGGAAGCGATCCGGGCAGCCGGTGAGACCCCCTATGTAGTGGGAAAAGTGGAAGACGGGGAAAAAGGCGTCACATTAGTATAGAGAAAAAGCTGCCGTGCACAGGCAGCTTAGGAGAGAGGCTGCATATGCTAGAAGAAAGAAAAGCGATGAGACTGGCGGTGCTGGTATCCGGCGGCGGAACCAATCTGCAGGCGATCATAGACAGCATGGAAAAGGGAGACATAACAAATGCTGGTATTGCTGTCGTCATCAGCAACAATCGGAATGCTTATGCCCTGGAGCGGGCGAAGAAGCATAGTATTGAGGCTCTGTGCATATCACCGAAGGAGTATGCAAGCAGGGAGGAGTTCCATGCAGCACTCCTTGACGCGCTGGAGGAACGCAGCATTGATCTGGTCGTCTTGGCCGGATATCTGGTGGTGATACCAGAGATTATGATTCAAAAGTATCGGAACCGCATTGTCAATGTTCATCCCTCGCTGATTCCTGCCTTCTGCGGTACGGGCTACTACGGCCTGAAGGTGCATGAAGGCGCGCTGGACCGGGGAGTGAAGGTTACGGGAGCTACTGTTCACTTTGTAGATGAGGGAACGGATACGGGCCCTATTATCTTACAGAAACCAGTAATGATCGAGGAGGGGGATACCCCCGAGATGCTGCAGCGCCGGGTTATGGAGCAGGCGGAGTGGCAGATTCTGCCCCAAGCCATTGACCTTATTGCCAACGGCAAGGTGACGGTAGCAGACAATAAAGTATATATTGCGGAGTAAGTGCGCTTTACATGGGCCTGCCCTTTCTTAAGGGGCGGGCTCAATACAAAATGAAAGCAGGAGGAAGATAACATGAATGTTTTAATTGTAGGAAGCGGCGGCAGAGAGCATGCCATTGCACATACTGTGGCAAAAAGTCCCCGTGTAGATAAGATATACTGTGCTCCGGGAAACGGCGGCATCGCTGGGATTGCGGAGTGTGTGCCCATCGGAGCCATGGAGTTTGACAGGCTGGCAGCTTTTGCGAAGGAGCATGAGGTGGATGTGATGATCGTAGGCATGGACGACCCGCTGGTGGGCGGCATTGTGGATGTCTTTGAGGCAGAGGGGCTTCGTGTATTTGGTCCAAGGAAGAACGCAGCCATCCTGGAGGGCTCCAAAGCTTTTTCCAAGGACTTGATGAAAAAATACAATATTCCCACTGCAGCGTATGAGAACTTCACCGATCCGGACGAAGCTCTTGCCTATCTGGAGAAGGCAGATTATCCTATCGTCTTAAAGGCGGATGGCCTTGCCCTCGGCAAAGGTGTTCTGATCTGTAACACCAGGGAGGAAGCCAGGGAGGGTGTCAAGTCCATCATGCTGGACAGACAGTTTGGAAGCGCCGGCAACTGCATGGTCGTAGAAGAATTTATGACCGGACGGGAGGTGTCCGTGTTGTCCTTTGTGGATGGCAAGACCATCAAGACCATGACCTCCGCCCAGGATCACAAGCGTGCCAAGGACGGGGATCAGGGGCTTAATACCGGCGGCATGGGAACCTTTTCACCCAGTCCCTTCTACACCAGGGAGGTAGACGAATTCTGTCGGAAATACATTTATCAGCCTACCGTGGACGCCATGGCAGCGGAGGGCCGGGAATTCAAGGGAATCATTTTCTTCGGCCTTATGCTCACAGAAAAAGGTCCTAAGGTGCTGGAATACAATGCACGTTTCGGTGACCCGGAGGCCCAGGTTGTTCTGCCCCGGATGAAGAACGACATGATGGAAGTGGTGGAGGCATGTATCGACGGAACCTTGGAGGACATCGACCTGCAGTTTGAGGACAACGCTGCTGTCTGTGTGGTGCTGGCCTCCGACGGCTATCCGGTATCCTACGAGAAGGGCTTTGAGATCAAAGGTCTGGAACAATTTGACTCCAGAGAGGGCTATTACTGCTTCCATGCGGGGACAAAGCTGTCCGAGGATGGCAGGATCCTCACCAACGGTGGACGTGTCCTGGGCATTACAGCCAAGGGTGCCGATTTAAAGGAAGCTCGTGCCAATGCTTACGCCGCCACAGAGTGGGTGGAATTCTTCAATAAATATATGCGCCACGACATCGGCAAAGCCATCGATGAAGTGTAAAGGCTGGTTTAGCGAAAGAAGGGCATGGGTTTGTTTGCGGCGAAGGGAACGCCCCAAAGCAAGAGTAGTACGCAGGTCAGGTGCGAGTGTCGTCCTGTGAAAGAGGTATGCCTGTATCAGACGCGCTCTCGCTCCGTGCACAGACGTAGCGGACACTAACCTCGCAAGCCATATTCATGACTTGCTCGCTAAGTGCCGACGTCTTGCAAGGGTCTGAGTACAGGCATACCTCTTCCCCAGGACTTGTGTTACTGGCTGGTCTGCGTACCACACTTGTTTTGGGGCTGTATTCCAGCAAATTAAACTATGCAGTATCTTACAAAGTTTCGCAAAACCAGCGAGGAAAAAGAAGGACATGAGCCTGTAGTTACTTGAATATGTAAGGATACTGAGCTCATGCAACCAGAACTTATAGCATAAAAACCAAAAAAGCGCGGGCTCAGGTACTTGCAAAGACAAGAATACTTGAAGCCCGCGTAGTTCGTTGTCTCATGGATTTGACGCAGACACTGCAAGACAGCCGTAGCTACAGCTTGCCG
>CABQGZ010000405.1 GCA_902463835.1 uncultured Lachnospiraceae bacterium | reverse complement strand
GCACTGGCTGAAGGAGGTGGAGGGCGACAGCTTCACTTATACCTTCCAGCCAGAGGAAAAACGTGTGTTTTTCGCCCACCATATGTTGTACCATCCAAGCAGGTTCCGGAAATTTGCGGACAGGAACGGGATTGCGGTAAAGGATTTTTGCAAGTCCGGGAAGGGACGGGATGTTCCCTGTGTGGAACTGGGTGACGGAAACAGGAGGATTGTTCTGACTGCACGTCATCACGCCTGCGAATCCACCGGAAATTATGTGCTGGAAGGCGTATTAGAGGAACTGCACCGGGAACCGATTCCCGGTTTTTCTGTGTTTTGCGTCCCTTTTGTGGATTATGACGGCGTCATTGACGGAGATCAGGGAAAAAACCGATCTCCCTACGACCATAACCGGGATTATAATGAAACAAAGGAGGCAATCTATCCCACGGTGGCGGCCATCCGACGGTACGTTGCTGATAATACGGTGGCCTTCGGGTTTGATTTTCATTCCCCCTGGCACTGCGGCGGCGTCCGGGATAAGTGCTTTATTGTCCAAAAGCGGAAGGAGGAACTGGCGCAGCTGAACCGCTTCGGAGAATTGTTTGAAGCGTGCATGACGCCGGAGGCCTTTGGTTATACTCATGAAAACGACTATCCTCCAGATCACGGATGGAATCATTCCGATACGCCAACCTTCGCGTCTTACGTACTGGGACAGGAGGGGACGGAGCTCGCTTTCACCTTGGAAACAGCGTATTTCGGCACTAAGGAGCATATGTTCACGCCGAAGAGCATCATAGAGAACGGGCGCTGCTTTGCGCGTGCGTTGCGGCAGTATATTTGTGATATTGAGAAAGAAGGGTAGGAAGATGGTGTTGGATAACATCGAAACAGGAGAATTTCGTGTGGAAAAGGATTCCATTGGAGCGAAGAATGTTCCGGAAAATGTGTATTATGGCGTGCAGACATTAAGAGCCGCCGAGAATTTTCGAATCACAGGGCTTAGCATGCACCCGGAGATCATCAATAGTCTGGCATATATAAAAAAAGCAGCGGCCATCACCAACTATGAGGTGGGCTTGCTGGATAAAAATATAGCAAATGCAATCGTGACAGCCTGTGATGAAATCGTGGAAGGAAAATTTCATGAATATTTTATTGTGGATCCCATACAGGGAGGTGCAGGTACGTCTCTGAATATGAACGCCAATGAAGTAATCGCGAACCGGGCAATTGAGATTCTTGGAGGGCAGAAAGGAGATTATGCCATTGTTCATCCGAACGACCATGTAAATTGTGGCCAGTCCACCAATGATGTGATACCTACCGCAGGAAAGATGACGTCGCTAAGACTATTGAAGAATCTGAAAAGGGAGCTGTACCGCCTGTATGATGTTCTGATGGAAAAATCAAAAGAATTTGATCATGTCATCAAGATGGGGCGCACGCAGCTGCAGGATGCTGTTCCCATTCGCCTTGGACAGGAATTTCACGCGTATTCGGCTGCGGTCCGCCGGGATATCCGCCGCATGGACAGAGCCATGGATGAGATGCATACGCTGAATATGGGAGGAACGGCCGTGGGAACCGGTCTGAACGCAGATGAAACATATTTAAAGCGGATCGTGCCGAATCTCTCGGAGGTGACTGGGATGGATTTTGTACAGGCCTTTGACCTTATCGATGCGACCCAGAATCTGGATCCTTTCGTCTCTGTCTCAGGTGCTGTAAAAGCGTGTGCCGTCACATTGTCCAAGATCGCAAACGATCTTCGCCTGATGTCCTCCGGGCCGCGGGCCGGATTCGGCGAGATCAATCTTCCGGCAAAGCAAAACGGCTCCTCCATTATGCCTGGGAAGGTGAATCCGGTGATTCCGGAGGTGGTGAACCAGGTGGCTTTTAACATTATGGGCAATGATGTGACGATTACCATGGCAGCGGAGGCGGGGCAGCTGGAGCTTAACGCGTTTGAACCGATCATTTTTTATTGCGTGTTCCAGTCTATCGACACACTTACGTACGCAGTGAATACCTTTGTGGACAACTGTGTGTCTGGTATCACAGCCAACGAGACACGATGCCGTTACCTGCTGGAGAACAGCGTGGGAATTATTACGGCGATCTGTCCGCATGTAGGCTATCAGAAGGCTGCGGACATTGCGAAAAAAGCGTTGATGACAGGGGAATCTGTGCGGAACCTGATTCGGCAGGAGGAGCTTATGACAGAGGAAGAACTGGATCGTATCCTGGACCCAGTTCATATGACGGAGCCGGGAATCTCCGGGGAGGAGCTCCTGAATCGTCATTTTTTTTCCTGATATCCAAGAAAATGATGGAAATCGAAAAAACTGTATCTTCCCACAAAAAGACGGATGTAGTATATTGAAGACAACATATGAGTCGACCACATGTAAAAACGATAAAAGCCTGCCGAGGCAGGCATATACTTACGGAGGGTGAAGAAATGAGAAGAACATGGAAGAGTCTGATGGCCTGTTTATTGGCCGGAAGCCTGATGGCGGGCTGCCTGACAGCCTGTGGAAAAGAGAGTCAGAAGCCAAAGGAGCCGGATGTTACAGATGTGACAGACAAGCCAAAGGAGCCTGCGAAGCTTACCTATTGGTGCGCGCTGGATGCCAATTCCCAGTCCACACTGACCAGCTTTAACGACATGCAGATGTTAAAAGATGCGCAGGGGATTGTGGGTGTTGAAGTTACCTACAGCCATCCGGCAGCCGGTACGGAGTCCGAGCAGTTCAGCCTGAAGCTGACCAACCGGGAGTTCGAGGATATTATGGAGAACAGCTGGGGTACGTATCCGGGCGGGCCTTCCCAGGCGATATCCGACGGAATTATCATTGACCTGAAGCCTTATCTGGAGAAAGGCCTGGCGCCGAATCTGAAGAAGATTATGGATGAGAATCCCAGCGTCGCCAAGCAGATGATGACGGATAAGGGAGAGATCTATGCATTTCCGGCTATCGGCATTGACGCCGTGGAGGTGACCAGCGGTTATATCGTAAGAGGCGATCTTCTGAAGAAGGTGAATATGGACGCACCGGAAACTATTGACGACTGGGAAAAAATGCTGACGGCTTTCAAAGACGAGCTGAACATCAAGTCGCCCCTCACCGGCCAGTCAGGTCAGATGATTGCTGAAAATGCCTATCTGGCAGGCGCCTTTGACACTTATCCTGGCTATTACTTAAGAAAAGGCAAGGTGCAGTATGGCTACATGGACGACAGCTTTAAGACATATCTGGAGACCATGAACAAATGGTACGAGAAGGGACTGATTGACCAGGATATCTTCGGCAATGACAGCAAGACCGTCAACAATAAGATGCTGAACGATGAGGCAGCCGCTGTATTTGGCTATATCGGCTCCAACATCGGTACGGTCATGACTGCTGCCAAGGAGACAAATCCGGATCTTTCCTTGATCGGCGTGCCTTATCCGGTTGGAAAGAAAGGGGACACTGCCAAATTCATGAAGCGGGCCTGGGAAGTGAAAGCCGGAGGCCAGGCAGCCATCACCACGTCCTGCAAGGATGTGGAAGCAGCCATTGCTTACCTGGATTTCTGGTACAGTGAGGAAGGCGCACGGATGAAGAATTTCGGCGTGAAAGACGTGAGCTATGAGATGAAGGACGGACTGCCCTATTATACGGACGAGATTCTGAAGAATCAGGAGGGACTTTCTATCTCCGCGGCCCTTGGCAAGTACACCCGTGCTTCCCAGGCGTCTGTAGGCCTCATCGACCGCAGATATTATGAGCAGTATTATCAGATCAAGGAGCAGGTGGATGCCATGAATCTGTGGAACGAGAATACGGCTCCTGCCCTGGAGGTCCTGCTTCCCTCCATCGCGCCTACCGATGAGGAGGCGGAAGAGCTGGCTACCATCAATGCCGCACTCAGTACCTATGTAAAGGAAGAGTGTACGAAGTTCATTATGGGGCTGCGTGACATCAGTGAGTTTGACAGCTTTGTGGAGAGCCTGAAGGGTATGAAGGTAGAACGGGCTCTGGAAATACAGCAGGTTGCCTATGAGCGGTACCAGGCAAGATAAGAGATGATAACGTTTTTTTATCGGGGGGCGTCCATCTGGCGCTCTCCGATATTATAAAGGTTTGAGATAGCAATTTGGTAATATGTCAAGAGGAAAATGAAAAAGATTTTCTTGGAAAA